>DYFX01000002.1 GCA_020724945.1 Candidatus Paceibacter sp. | reverse complement strand
GCTCCTGCAGGCGGTGGCTGCCGTAGGCGATGCCGAGCATCGGGATGCCGGCGCCCAGCGCGTAGGCGAAGAAGAGGAGCGCCGTCGTGAAGTAGTCGCTCGTGCGGGCCGCGAGGGTCAGGATGGTGCCGAGGATGGGGCCTGCGCACGGCGACCAGACGAGACCGAGCGAGAGGCCGACCGTGACGCCGGAGAGCGCATCGGTACGGGTCGACGATCCGGACGCCACGCCGGCGCCGAGTTTCGCGAGGAACGGCTGGATGCGCGCGGCGAAGCGCTCATACGCGCTTTCGAAGAAGAGCGCGGCGCCGAAGAGGAGCAGCAGGACGCCGGCGAGGATCCTCAAGGAGTCGTTGGAGATCCCTAGGAAGGTCCCGGCCGTGGCCAGCGCGGCGCCGATGATCGTGAAGGCCCCGATGAAACCGGCGATGATGGCGACCGGGCGCCATTTCGAGCGGCCGCCCGAGGTGCCCAGCAGGAAGGGGAGCACCGGCAGGATGCACGGCGCGAGGATCGTCAGGAAGCCGGCGGCGATGGCGAGGAAGAAGAGCGTCATGTCACTTGCCGGCGGCGTTCGCGAGCGCGGCGCGGAACTCGGCCTCCGTCACCGGACCGCTGAAGCGCTCGACCTCCTCGCCCTTCGCGTTCAGGAAGACGGTGGTGTGCTGGTAGGGGATCTTGTACTTCGCCTTGAGCGCCGACTCCGTGTCGTAGTTCACGCGGAAGCCGGCGATCGGGAGATTCGAGGTCTCGATCCAGTCCTTCAGTTTCGGTTCCTCGGCCCGGCAGATGGGGCACCAGGCGGCCCAGAAATAGAGCACGGTCGCATAGCCGTCGGCGACGGCGGCCTGTGCGGCCGTTTCGGAGTAGGCGATGTAATACGGATTCGCTTCGGGCGCCGTCATCTCCTTGGCGACTTCGGCCTCGTCCTCGGTCATCATCGCGCCTCCGAGCTTCGCGCCGCCGCCATCGGCCGTCGCCGCGGCGTCCTCCTTCATCATCGCGCCCTCTTCCGGTCCCATCGCGCTTTCTCCCTCTTTCTCCATCACCTCCGCGGCGGGCGGCGCCGTCGGAAGGTCGGCGGGCGGCGCGATCGGGGCGCACCCTTGCCCCACGAGCATGAGCGAAGCGGCCGCGAGCGCGAGCATGTACGCGTTTTTCATATGGCGAGAATCAGTGCTTATAGCGTCCGTAGATGAGTCCGACGATCTTGCCGAGCGTCGCGGCGACGAGGGCGCCGATCAGCCACGGGTCCAAGGAGTGGGTGTAGGTCTGCCAGAGCGTGCCGGCGGCGAGCACCAGGAGCGCGAGCAGGAAGGCGGCGCGGCTCGCCATATAGCGATGGAGCGCCGCGCGCTCGTCGCCGCGTCCCTCGGCCAGGCCGAACGCGAGGACGACCAGCGCGGCGACCGCCGCCAGGGTCGGGAGGATCATCGAGAGCATCGGTTCCATGTCCATAGGCTATTTCTTGAGGGTGAAGATGTCTTCGACGCGCGCCTTGAAGTAGCGCGCGATGTTCATCGCCAGCAGCAGCGAGGGGACATAGTTACCTTTCTCGACGGCGATGATCGTCTGGCGGCTGACGCCGACGGCCTCGGCGAGCTCCTCCTGCGTCACGCCGCTCTCGCCGCGCCGCTCCTTCAGTCGGTTGGTGATGTCGGGCATGCCTGAAGCGTATCGCCGCACAGATGTAAAGTCAACTTTACATCTGTGGAAAACGAAAAGGCCCGCTTCGCGGACCTTCCGCTATTCCTTCATCCCGCGCACGCGCGGGACGGAGATGGTGAAGGTGGTGCCGAGCCCGAGCTTCGATTCGAACCAGATCTTGCCGCCCAGGAGCCGCACATACGAGCGGGCGATGAAGAGGCCGAGTCCGGCGCCGTAGGCGTCCTGGGGGACATTCTGGCCGCGGAAGAACTTGGTGAAGATGAGCGGCTTCTGCTCGTCGGAGATGCCGATGCCGCGGTCCATCACCTGGATGACGAGGTCGAGCTTCTCGGGCTGGACAGCGATCTCGACGCCGCTTTCGGAGCCGTAGAGCACGGCGTTGTCGATGAGTTCGCGCAGCGCGACGCCCAGGAGCCTCGGGTCCGTGTCGACCTTCAGGTCTTCGCGGACGGCGCTCGCATGGATCTTCGCCTTCCGCGGCTTGCCGTGCTCGTGCGCGGCGGCGATGGCGTCGTCGATCAGGGTCGCGACCGACACTTCCTCATAGGCGGGGACGATCTGCTTCTGGTCGATCTGCGAGACGTCGACGAGCCTGGTGGAGAGCTTCTGGACATCGCGGACGGCGTGGTAGGCGGTCTCGAGCGTGGTGCGCGCTTCCTTGTCCTTCAGCGCGTCCATGACGACCTCGATGCTCCAGAGCGCCTTGTTGACCGGCGTGCGCAGCTGGTGCGAGGCGTAGGCGAAATCGGTGCGGAGCATCGCCTCTTCTTTTTCGCGCGTGGCGTCGCGGAAGATGATGATGACGCCGCTCACATTGCCGTCCTCGTCGAAGAGGGGGGCGGCGCTGTCGCTGATGGGGACCTCGCGGCCGTCGCGCGCCACGAGCACCGTGCTGTTGACCATCGGGCGGACTTCGCCGAAGAGCATCGCTTCCTCGATGAAGGCCAGGTTCTCCTTGCGGTCGCTCTCGCGGATGAAACGCACATGCTCGCGGAAGGGCTTGCCCATGGCTTCGCTCGCGGCCCAGCCGGTCATGCGCGAGGCGGCGCGGTTCCAGAGGATGACCCGCCAGCCGCGATCGACCGCGATCACGCCGTCGCCGATGCTCTCGAGGAAGGCGCGTTCCTTCTCGCGCATGGCGAAGAGCGCGCGGATGAGGCTCCAGAGGACGAGCGCCAGCACGAGCTCCAGCGCGAGCAGGAGGCCGCAGAGCGCGAGCAGGTTCCGCGTCTCGCGGTCGCGCGAGGCGAAGGCCGCCGAGGCCGGTTCATAGGCCACGACGACGAAGCCGAACGCCGGCGAGCGCCAGGTGGCGGAGACGCGCTCGCTCTCCTCGATCTCGTTCCGGGTGACGCTGACGCCGGTCGTGCCCGCGATGGCGTCGCGGACGGTCGGGACGCCCGAGAAGTCGACCAGCTCGCCCTCCTTCCCGAGATCCGGGTGCGCCATGAGCGCCCCTCGGCGATCCGTCATGTAGATGCCCCCGCCTTCGCCGACCGGCACGCCGCCGATCCAGGAGAGGAGCGTGTCGAGCCGGATCTGCAGGACCAGGATGCCCGCGACGGCCTCCGTTTCGGCCGCGCGGATCGGTACGGCGACGGCGACGACATGGAGCCTCGGTTCGGCGGCGCGCTGGTAGACCTCCGAGACATACGGCTTCCACGCGGCGCTGACGCCGCGGTACCAATCCCGTTCCGAGAAATTCTGTCCCACGACGCCCGGCAGCTGCGGCCGATCGGCCATCAGCGTCCCTTGCGCGTCCGTCAGGAAGAGGCGTTCGACATACGGGAAATCCGCCGGCACCCGTGCGAGGATCTGCGCGGCGTCGTCCCAGCGCCCTGCCGCGACATGTTCGCCGAAGGCGACGCGGCCGGCGAGGGAGCGGCCCAGCTCGACGACGCCCTCGAAGCGGCCTTGCGCCGTGCGGCCCGCGAGCTCCGCGATGACGGCACGCCGCTCGAGCGTCCGTTCGGTCAGGCGCTGGTGGAGGCGGGCGACGCTCACGGCCATCACCGCCATCGAAGGAAGCAGGACGGCCGCGAAGAACGCCGCCTTGAAAAGCCGGTGCCTTCCGCTCTTGCCGAGCGCTCTTTCCGCAGCCATTCTCGCGTTCGATCGCATGGCGACAGTATACCAAAGAAAAAGGACCCTTACCGGGTCCGTGTCCGCTTCCGCCGCGAGGCTTTCGTTTTCGGCTTTCGCGGCTTCTTTTTCGGCTTGGCCTTCTTGGAAGCCTTCGCCTTCTTCCCCGCGGCGCCATACGCCTTGCGGACGAAGACATGGAACGCGCCGCGCTCCTCGATGGCGGCCACGAGGCCTTGCCGCTGGAGGCTGATGAGGCGCTTGCGCATCCAGGCGAGGGTCTTGGCCGACATGCCTTCCTTCGAGACATCGACCGTGGCGCCCGTCAGGTGGAGCGACTGCTCCCACCAGGAGCCGCCGCAGATGGCGGCGCGGTTGCGGGCGCGGCAGATGCGGCCTTGATAGACCTTCGTCCGCACGAGCGAGGTGACCTTGAACCGATGGCCGAACTTCGCATGGCCGTCGGCGAGCTCCTTGTCCAGGAACCGTTTGGTCCAGGGCCGCGCGTGGCGGTAGAGGTCCTCGTGGCCGGGGTCGTGGCCGCCCACGGCGTCCAGGTAGTAGGCCGTCGCGTCGGCGATCGGCACGAGGTGTCCCTGCGCGATGAAGCGCTTCAGATCATCGCGGTCGTCGAGGCGCGTGAGGTTCTCGGCGTTCGCCGCGCGGTTGTGGCGCTTTTGCGCCGATTCGCCGCCGCGCAGTTCGGCGGGGACCGAGGATCCCTTCCGCCGCTTGCGCTTGCCGGCATCGGCGTCGGAGACCGTCGAAACGAAGAGGGCGATGAGGACGAGAACGCTGGAAAGGAACTTCATGGGCATCCTCCGGAGCTGATCCCGCACGAGGTATAGCATGGGGGCGCACCATTCCGCCACCCCCCGAAATGCGCTACACTCGGAGCGTATGCGCATCATCCGCGTCCTCGCCCTGTTCGCGATTCTCGCCGGTCTGGCGCCCGCCGTCGGCGCGCAGGAACCGACCCCGATTTCCGTCGCCGCCGTCCGCCATCATGGCGAAGGCGTGGATCGCGTCTTCGAGTTCGACCTGGCCAACGCCGGCGACGCGCCGGTCACGACGCGCGGCCGCCTGGTCGTCATCAATGTCTACGACGCTTCCTTGCCGGTCACGATCCCCGTCGGCGACATCGTCGTCCCGGCGCGCGGGCAGGCGACGGCGAGCGTGCGTTGGGGCGACGCGCCGCTCGTGGGGCAGGCCCGCGTCCTTCTCGTGCTCAACGACGGCCGGCACGCGTCGCTCGTCGAGAGCCGTTCCTTCTGGATCTTCCCGTTCGTCGAGGCGGCCGCCTTCGCGGGCATCGCCGCGTTCGTCGCCGTGCTCACGCTCGGATTGATGCGTTTGCCGAAGTTCCTCAAGACGCGCGTGCCGTCCAACATGACGCCGTATGTCGTCGAGTTCGACGACACGGTCGTGACGCTCGCCAGCCGCTTCGATGTCTCTTGGCAGGACATCGTCCGCGCCAATCGGCTCAAACCCCCCTATGAACTGAAGGAGGGGAGGCGTATCCTCATTCCCAAGCACGGGCTCCGCCGGCCCGGCTCCGCGCCGGACGCCTGATGACGAAACCCTGAACCGCATATGAACCAGCAGGATTCGGTACCGAATCGGAACCGCAAGCGTCTCATCTACGGCGGCATCGCGCTCGCCGCCGTCGCCGTCGTGTTCGGCGTCCGCGCCTACGAGGCCTCGAAGACGCCCGACTACGAGACCGTCTCGCCTCGCCGGGGCGAGGTCGTCCAGACCGTCTCGGAAACGGGCAAGGTCGTCGCCGTCACGGACCTCACGCTTTCCTTCAAGCGTTCCGGCCGCGTCGCGCGGATCCAGGTCGAGGAGGGGGATGAAGTGAAGGAGGGCCAGGCGCTCATGAGCCTGAATGTCTCGGATCTCGCCATCCAGCGCCGCGAGGCCTTGGCCGCGCTCGCCTCGGCCGAAGCGCGCTACGCGCAGGCGGCGGCCGGCGCGACCGACGAGGAGCTCCGCGTGCTCGAAGCGGCCGTGCGCAACGCCGAGACGGCGCTCGCGACAGCGCGGCTCTCGCTCGAGGATGTGCGCGCCTCGAACGCGGCGTCGCTGGCGAAGGCCTACGCCGACCTCGGCGGCCAGATGGAGACGCTCTTCCTGAAGTCCGCTTCGGCGATGCAGACGCTCACGAACGATGTCTTCGACGCCGCCGGAAACCTGCGCTCCGACATCTCCGCTTCCGACTTCGGCACGATGACCCAGGCGCTCGCGGCCTTCACGGCGGCGCGCTCGGCCTTGACTTCGATGGAGATGAGCATCGCCATGTACCGCGCCTCCGCCTCCGACGCCGACCGCGATTCGCGCTCCGCCGCCCTCATCGCCGACGCCAAGACCATCCGCGACGCCGCGCAGCTCGCCAACGCCATGATGCAGACCTCGTCGCCGGTCGGCGGCACGAGCACGGCGACCTTCGACGCCCGCAAGACGAGCGTGCGTTCCGTCTGGATCGACCTGAACGCCGCCGTGAACGCCGCCGAATCGCAGAAGCTCCTGGTCGCCTCGACGGCCGCGTCCGTCACGACCTCGCTGAACGCCGCGGCGCAGGCCGTCCAGTCCGCCGAAGGCGCGCTCGAGAGCGCCGAGCGCTCGCTCGCCTCGCGCGCCGCCCCGCTGCGCGATGTCGACCGCGCGGTCTATCTCGCCGGCATCGCCTCGGCGCGCGCCGCCGTCTCGCTCATCGACCAGCAGATCGCGGACTCGACCATCACGGCGCCGGCCGACGGCATCGTGGGCAGCATCGATATCGGCCTCGGGGAGATCGCGAGCGCGAACGCCCCTGTCGGCACGCTCATCTCGCCAGGATTGGAGATCGAAGCGGAAGTCTCCGAGCTGGATATCGCCGGCATCAAGGTCGGCCAGCCCGTCAGCTTCACCTTCGACGCCATCGAAGGCCGCACCTTCACGGGACGCGTGGCCGCCACGGCCTCGCGGGAGCTCGCGCGCGACCAGGACATCTACTACCTGGTGACGATCGCCATCGACGGCGAGGAGCCCGACATCCGCATCGGCATGACCGCCGACCTCGATATCGAGGTGGGCCGCAAGGACGATGTCCTGCTCGTGCCGCGCCGCCAGGTCTACCGGCGCGAAGGCCGAGACTTCGTGAAGATCGTCCCGGCCAGGGGGGAACCCGAGGAGATCGAGGTGGTCGTCGGCCTGCGGGGCCGCGACGACTACGAGATCGTCTCCGGTATCCGCGAGAGCGACCTGATCCTGGTGCAATAGGTATGTACGACCCCGTCTGCGGCATCGCCATCGACGGCGAAGCGCGCTTCGCGTCCGAACACGCCGGCGCCCGGTACGCCTTCTGCAGCCGGAGCTGCCAGGACGATTTCGCGTCCGATCCCGCGCGCTACGCGGAGATGGACCCTCTCATCCGCCTCGAGCAGGTCGTGAAGACCTACGATCTCGGCGAGGTGAAGGTACCCGTGCTGCGCGGACTGTCGATGCGCATCCATCACGGCGACTTCATCGCCATCGTCGGCGCCTCCGGTTCCGGCAAGAGCACCGCGATGAACATCATCGGCACCCTCGATGTCCCGACGGAAGGCAAGGCCGTCATCGCCGGCAAGGATGTGATGCGCATGACGGAGACGGACCTGGCCGACCTTCGCAATGGCAAGATCGGCTTCGTCTTCCAGCAGTTCAATCTCGTCCCGTCGCTCTCCGCCCTCGAGAATGTCCTGTTGCCCAAGACGCTCCGCGGCGCCGCGGACGCGGCGGCCGTGAAGCGCGCGGAGAAGCTGCTCGAGTCCGTCGGGCTCGGGAAGCGCATGACGCACCGGCCGTCCGAGCTCTCGGGCGGCGAGCAGCAGCGCGTCGCCATCGCGCGGGCGTTCATCAACGACCCCGACCTCATCTTGGCCGACGAACCGACGGGCAGCCTCGACTCCGAGACGTCCGGCAAGATCATCGATCTCCTGTCCGATCTTTGGCGCACCTCGTCGAAGACCGTCGTCATCATCACCCATGACCCGCAGATCGCCGCCAACACGCGCCGCATCCTGACGATGAAGGACGGCCGCCTCGTCTCCAACGGCGGCGCCGCCTCGAAGGCGATCTGGCCCACGGCATGAGAGCCTACCTGCAGATCATCCTCCGCAGCTTCCTCTTCCGGAAGCGCCGCACCTTCCTCACGGTGCTCGGCATCGTGATCGGTTCGACGCTCATCCTGACGCTCGTCCTGCTGGGCGACGGCATGGAACGCGCGCTCGCCTCCCAGCTCCAGGCGTTCGGCGGCGATCTCGTCTTCGTCATGCCGGGCAAGGCGGACGACCCGCTCTCCGGGTTCCTGCGCGGCACGAGCGGCGACCTGAAGGACGAGGACCTGCGCCGCATCCGCGAGACGCGTGGCGTGGAACTCGCCATGGGCATGCAGATCAAGAATTTCCGCGTCGAATACGCCGGCGAGACGGAAGTGATGAATTTCAGCGCGAGCCCCTGGGAGGAGACCCGCGCCATCTTCGAGGTGTCCCAGGGCTTCCAGATCGAGTCCGGGGCGTGGCCGACCCGCGACGAGCAGGACCTGCTCGTGCTCGGCAAGCTGGCCGCCAGCGACCGCTTCTCGCGCCCCATCCAGGTCGGGGAGGAGCTCGTCGTCTCCGGCAAGCGCTTCACGGTCGCGGGCGTCCTGAAGTCCCTCGGCAACCCCGACGACGACGCGCGGGCGTACATCTCGATCGACCGCTTCCGCGCCATCACCGGCGAGCGCGGCACCGTGATGATGGCGGTCGCCCAGGTGGAATCCGGGCTCGACGTGAAGCGCGTGGCGGAAGACCTCCAGTACGAGCTCGAACGGCGGCGCGGCTCCGGGGATTTCACCGTCTTCACCTCCGACAGCGCGCTCGAGATCGTCGGCGGCGTCCTCGGCGTCGTGAAGCTCGTGCTCGGCGCCTTCGCGGCGGTGGCGCTCATCGTCGGCGGCGTCGGCATCATGAACACCATGTTCACCTCCGTGCTCGAACGGACGCGGGAGGTCGGCATCATGAAAGCGCTCGGCGCGACGGACCGCAGCATCCTGTACCTCTTCCTTTCGGAAGCCGGACTGCTCGGCGCCATCGGCGGCGCGCTCGGCATCCTGATCTCGTACGGCTTCGCCAAGGTCATCGAGTTCGCCGCCGCCAGCCGCGATCTCGCCATCCTGCAGATCGACTTCGATCCGGTCGTGGTGCTCGGCACGCTCTTCTTCACCTTCGTCATCGGCTCGGTCTTCGGTGCCATCCCGGCCGTCCGCGCCTCCCGCCTGCACCCCACCGAAGCCCTCCGCTATGAATGACCGCTTCAGTTTCGCGCGCCTCGTCGCCGGCCATTTCCGCCTGGTGACCCATTCGCTGCTGCACCGGCGCCTGCGCGCCGGCCTGACCGTCGTCGGCATCGTGCTCGGCATCTCGATCGTGCTGACGCTCGTCTTCCTGGGCAACGGCCTGCAGAAATCCATCCTCGGCCAGCTCCAGCAGTTCGGCACCGACCTCATCTTCACCTTGCCCTACGACGCCTCGAACCCGTTCGCGCAGGCCACGAGCGGCGGCAAGTTCACCGAAGAGAACGCCGAGGCGGTCCGGGACGTGCCCGGCGTCCTCGCGGTCATGCCGATCGTCAGCTCCTACCTGATTCCCGCGAACTTCCGCGGCGACGAGAAGACCGTCTCGATCGAGGCGCGCGGGCGCGACCTCATCCAGCTGTTCCTGGTCGAATCGCTCGGCATCGAGCTGGCCGAGGGCCGATGGATGGCCGACGACGACGCGCGCGAACTCGTGCTCGGCGCCACCATCGCCGAGAAGGGATTCCGCGAGCCGGTCCGCGTCGGAGACACCATCGATTTCCGCGGTTCGCGCGTCACGGTCACGGGCATCCTGGCGCCCTTCGGCGACTCCACCCGCGACAACATGGTCCTGATGACGCTCGGCCTGTTCGAGCGGCTGACGGGCGTCCGCGACGACTATAGCGGGATGCTCGTGAAGGTCGAGAACGGCCGCGATCTCGAGGTCGTCGGGCGCGACATCGACGAGGCCTTCTCCCGCGAACGCGACCTCGAGGACTACGCCGTCCTGACGCCCGCCGCCTCGCAGCAGATCATCGGCAATGTCGTCGGGACGGTGCAGTCGGCGCTCTTCCTGATCGCGTCGGTGGCCGTGCTCGTGGCCGGCATCGGCGTGATGAACACGATGTATACCTCGGTGCTGGAGCGGACGCGCGAGATCGGCGTGATGAAGTCCGTGGGCGCGAAGGGCTGGCATGTGATGTCCGTCTTCGTCCTCGAATCGATGCTGCTCGGCGGCCTCGGGGGCCTGCTCGGCACGCTGGGCGGCGCGGGGCTGGCGCTCCTCGTGGCCGCCATCGCCCGCGCGCAAGGCTTCGGGTTCTTCTCGGCTTCCGTCGACCTCGCCACCATCGTCTTCGTCCTGGGCTTCACCATGGCCGTCGGCGTCCTGGCCGGCATCCTTCCCGCCCGCGAAGCCGCGCGGAAACGGCCCGTCGAGGCGCTGCGCTACCGCTAGGAACGAAAGAGCCTTGACTGGAGGCTCTTTTTCGTCTAGCCTGTCCCGACAGGAGGTCGACATGCGCATCCACGACCGGCAGGAGAACCCATCGGACGGACGATCCGATACCGTCACGCGTCCGTCCATCCCGGTCGCGAAAGTCGTCGGGGAAGAACGGCGCCCTCGGCCGTTCAGGCGATCCCTTCGCGCCATCGGCGACTTCTCGCTTCTCGTCGCATCCTTCCTCGTGAGCCTGCTCGACGCGGCGGCCATCCCCATCATCGTCCTCGTCCTGCTCGGCGCCCTCGTCTTCGGCCTCTTCTGCGTTCCCCGCTAGCCGGGGTTTTTCTTTTCCCTTGAAAAAAACGGGCCGTTTCCTTATGATGTCCGCGATATGTCCGACGAGAAGAAACCGCTCAAGATCACGAAGATCGTCGTCGACCGCGACCTCTGCATCGGGGCGGCTTCGTGCGTCGTCATCGCGCCGAACACCTTCCAGATGGACGAGGAGAACAAGGCCTATCTGGTCGACATCGAAGGCCATGACGCCGAGACCATCGTGATGGCCGCCGAATCCTGCCCCACCAAAGCCATCTTCCTCTACGACGAAGAAGGGAAACAGGTCTACCCGTAACGCGGGTCGCTTTCGTCCATGCGCGAAATCGAAGTCCTCATCATCGGCGGCGGCGTGGCCGGCACCACCGCGGCCGAGACCTATCGCGCGGGCGGGGGAGCGGGCGAAGTCGTCATCGTCTCCGATGAGCCGCACCCGCTGTATTCGCGCGTCCTCCTGCCGCACGCGGTGAAGGGCAAGAGCGATCCGGAAAAGGTCTTCCTCAAGAAGGAGGGCTTCTACGGCGAGAAGGCCATCGAGACGCTCTTCGGGCGCGTCGTCACGCGCGTCGATTACGGCCGCCGCATCGTCACGCTGTCCGACGGCGAGGAACTCCCGTACCGCAAGCTCGTCATCGCCGTCGGCGCGAAGCCGAGGGTTTGGGACATGCCTGACGCCGCCGGCATCCTGCGCCTGCAGACCTATGAGGACGCCGAGGCCGTCGCGCGCGCCGTCCGTCCGGACTCCCGGCTCGCCATCGTGGGTTCCGGCTTCATCGGCCTCGAGTTCGCGGCCATCGCCGTCGCCAAGGGCGCGCATGCCGTCATCCTGAACCGCGGTCCGCGGTTCTGGACCTCGATGTTCGGCGAGGAGATGTCCGCCGCCGTCCAGGCCTCGCTCGAGGCCGCCGGCGTCGAAGTCCGCAACAATGTCCGGGTGGCCGCTCGCGCCGCGCTCGGCGTCCGCCTGTCCGACGGCGCGGATATCGCCTGCGATCTCGTCGGTCTCGGCATCGGCGTCGAGGTGCCGACGGCGCCGTTCGGCGATCTCCGCGGCGATCAAGGCCTCCTGGCCGACGCCGCGCTCAAGGCGAAACACGCGGGCGTCTGGGTCGCGGGCGACTGCGCGGAGTTCGAGGATCTTCGCCTCGGCGGCCTGCGCCATGTCGTCGGCAACTGGACCAACGCGATGGCGCAGGGCCGGCATGTCGGCAAGGCGCTGCTCGGCGAGGAGGGGCCCTACCTCCAACTCACGCAATACACGACGAATGTCATCGCCGGCGCGAGCCTCATCTTCCTCGGGGAGTGCCGCAACATCCGGGGCTCCACGGCCGCGACGCGCGTCATCGAGCCCGGAAAGAAGATCGTCGAGGAGCGGATCCTGGACGGCCGCGTCATCGGCACGATCCTGCTGAACGCTCCCGAGCTCCGCGCGGAAGCCATGACGAAGTTCGCCTGACCGCATGCGCGTCGCCGCCGTCATTCCCGCCCACGACGAAGCCGCGATCCTCGAACGGAACGCGAAGCGGGTTTCGTGGTGGGGACGGGAGACCTACGGCGACGGCTTCACGCTCGTCCTCTCCGAGAACGGATCGAAGGACAGTACGGCCTGGGTCGCGCGCCTGATGGAGCGCCTCCTGCCGGATACGCGCGCCGTCGTTTCCGACGCGGCCGGCAAAGGCGGCGCCGTGAAGCGCGGCGCGGCCGCCGTCGAGGCGGACATCTACCTGATGATGGACGCGGACCTCTCCGCCGACTTCGACTCGGCCGAAGCGCTCGTCGCCGCCGTCGCGGCGGGCGCGGACGCGGCCGTCGGCTCGCGCCGCATCGAGGGCGCCGTCGTCGAACGGCCGCTCGTCCGCCGCCTCGCCACCGCCGCCTACGCCGCCGCCGCGCGCGCCGTTCTCGGCCTCCGCGTCCGCGACCTGCAGTGCGGCTGCAAGGCCTTCTCGCGGAGCGTGCGCGACGCCGTGCTGCCGCAGGTGCAGGACGACGGCTTCTTCTTCGACACCGAGTTCCTCGCGCGGCTCGTCCGCGGCGGACGGAGCGTCGAGGAGCTGCCCGTGCGCTGGACGGACGCCTCGGCGCCGGGACGCGCCAGCAAGGTGCGCCTCGTCGCGAACGGTCTCGATTTCCTGAAGAAGCTCGCGTCGTTGCGGAAAGACCTCGGGTAAGCTACTTTGGCCCCGAGGTCTTTCCATAGGAGGAATCATGCGTGCCATGCTGGTCGCGGCCTTCCTGACGGCCGGCTGCCTGCATGCGCAGGCTCCGGCGACGGGCGCGGCGAAGGCCGATCCCGAGGCGCTCTACGCGTTCGAAGTGCTGTTGAACGACGATACGCGCCTCGCGGAGGCCGCCGCCTTCGCGAAAGAGCGTCGCCTCCCGCGCGCGGATGTCGCCGCCCTGGCCGAACGCGCGTACTGGAGGTACCTGCGCGGCGGCGGGCCGCTGCCGGCCGCCGAGATCGCCTGGCGCTTCCGGTTCCCGGAACGCGCCGTCCTGCTCGCGCTCGCGGACGCCCGCCGCGCCTTCGACGCCGCGGACGCGGACTATCGCCGGCTCCTGCCGTACGCGCCCACCGGAACGCTGCGCTCCTCCGTCGTCGCGCGGATGACGACGGAGATCCGGATCGCCTGCCGTCATGCCGGTCCCAAGGAGGCCGCCAAGACCGTGGAGCGCGCCCTCCTGCTCGAGGCCGTCGCGAGCGCGGACGCCGTCTACCCCCTTCTCGACGAGGATTGCCCGGTCGAGGCGGAGACGCGGACGCGCATCATCCACGCCGCACGGCAGGAAGGCCGCATGGGCCGTCAGGAGCGCGACGCGTTCGCGATCCGCCACGCGGCCCGTGCGAGATGGGATGTCGTCCAGACCTCGCAGTTCATCGGCGATTTCTTCGCCCGGGGCGACTGCACCGACGGCCTGAAAGCCGTCGTCGCGCTGCGGCTGTCCGTCGAGCGGGCCGAACCGTTCTTCGCCGCCGCGCGCTGCGAGGGCGAGACGATCCGTGCCGGCGAGTGGGTCGTGGCGAAGGAGGCCGCCGACCGGTGGTTCTTCGCCGCCGTCCGCGGCGGCCAGGACAACCTGGCCCTCGCGCTCCTGCCGCACGGCACGCACGGCGATGACGGCCGCGCCTACCTCTTCCAGGAAGTCGTCCGCGCCCATCGCGAAACCGGCTTCCTCGTGACCGCGGGCAAGCACCCCGGCGCGCACGACGCCTTCATGGCCTACCTTTGGGAACGCGCGCGGTACCGCTTCATCGCGAACTTCGCCGCGTCCTACGAATGGCAGCGCCGCGCGTTCGACAAGCTGCTCGAGCTCGGCAAGTGGGAAGACGCCGCCGAGGCCGCGCAATACGGCTGGAGCATGACGCTCCGCCGGGAGGGCATCCTGCTCGCCTTCAAGGCCGCGATGGCGGCCGGAGACTTCAAGGCAGGTCGGTACTTCGTCGCGAGGTACGGTCCGGCCAAGGACGATCCCGGGCTCGTCACGCAGGAGATGTACGAGGCGGAACGCGAGAAGCGGTACGCCGCCAAACGCATCGGACCGGATCCCGACTGGATGCGTGACGATGCCCCGAAGGCGAAGCCCAAGACCAGGAAGAAGCCGAAGGCCAAACGCCGCACGACGGCGTGTCCGGACGACGACTGGTGCCCGTAAAAAAACGCCCCCGACGGATGTCGGGGGTCTTTTCATTCCGAGGTGAGGGCGAGCCGCAGCTCCGGGTGCCAGGCGGCGGCGCAGTTGTGGCCGCCCTCCGGCCGTTCGCGGTGCCACCAGCGCCATTCGGCGCCGCGGCTGCCCCAGGCGCCGTCGAGCAGGATGAAGACCGAGGACTTCGTGCCGTAGTTCTCGCCCGGCGGACGATGGATGCAGCTCGAGGCCATGCTCTTCATCCGCGCGGGATCCGCGACGGGCGCGGGGTCGTGGATGGTGAGCAGGGCGTCCCAGGTCGCGCGGTGCGGGGCGTCGCGCCGGAGCTTTCGGCCGTGCCAGACGCGGACGATCTCTTCGGCGCGGGGCGCGTGCCCCGGACCGGCGCCGAGATTGGAGACGAGATGCAGGCCGCTTCCGAGCTCCTCGATCCTCGCGCGGCCCTCCGGCGCTCGCTCCCCGTCGCCGTAGGCGAGGAAGGCGCTTTGGGCGTCGGCGATCGCGAGATGGAAGCCGTTGTAACGGCGCATGTCGAGCCGTCCGATGCGGGCGGCGGCCGCGGCGGCCGTGGCCTCGTCGAGCGCCATGAGCGCCAGCTCCCCGCGCGAGTCCTTGCCGCGCTGGGAGACGATGTCGTTGCGGTTGGTGACGGCGGCGAAGACGCCGCGATCGTTCACGCCGATCCAGGTGCCGCCGCGGCGCAGGTCGGTCGGCGCCAGGACGCGCGGCTCGTCCTGCCAGAAGGACGGCGGCGCGGAAGGGCGGTCGAGCTGCTCGTCGCGGTTGGCCGCGACGACGACGGGGAAGCGGGGGAAGAGTCCCAGGGCAAGGATCAAGGTGCACATGCGTCCTCCACGCGGAGGACCGTAAGACGAAAGACCGCGCCCGTCAAGGCGCGGTCAGGGATGTCCGGTGATGATGGCGAGATCCTGTTCGCGGAGCTTCCCGAGCGAGACGAGCGAACGGTCGCCTTCGAGGAGCCGCGCCAGCTGGAGTCCTCCGATGAAGTGCGGCAGGAGGACATAGTCGGCGCCCGCCTCGTACAGGTCGAGCGATTCGTACTCGTTCTCGGCCGTCAGGATGATGCGCGCATGCGGATTGCGCTTGCGCATGAACTCCAGGATGGCGCGCGAATCCTCGAACCCCGGCACCGTCGAGATGACGAGCCGCGCCTTGTCGAGCCCGGCGAGCTCCGCGATCTCCGGATCGGAGACATCGCCGTAGACGGCGTGGATGCCGCGCTTGCCGAGGCGTTCGACCACATCCGGATTGAAGTCCACGACCGTGAATTCCTTATGCATCTCCTCGAGCGAGGCGAGGATGTTGTGTCCCATGCGATGGCAGCCGACCAGCACCACATGATCGCGCCGCGCCGCCGTCGCGGGAGCCGCCTGGACCTTGGCGCGGAACTCGAAGATCTTGAGCGGACGCTTCAGCCAGCCGAAGATGGTCTCGCTGTAGATGATGAGATAGGAGGAGACGGCGATGGTGACGATGCCGACGACCGTCACGAGCGAGACGGCTTCGGCGTCGACATGCCCGAGCCGCGCGCCGACCGTCATCAGGATGAGGCTGAACTCCGAGATCTGCGCGACGGTCACGCTTGCCATGAAGGAAGTCCGCGAACGGAAGCCCATCGCGCCCATGATGACGAGCACGATGATCGGGTTGCCGATGAGCACGAAGAGCGAAAGGATGACGGCGGGTGTCGTCACCGCCGCGGCGGAGGCGAGCACCATCTTCGACCCGAGCACGATGAAGAAGACGACGATGAAGAAATCCCGCAGGGACTTGATGCGGCTCGAGATCTGGTGCCTCTCGATGCTGCCGGCCAGCGCGATACCGGCCAGGAACGCGCCGATCTCGATGTTCAGCCCGACCTGGGGGAGCGCGGCGATGGCCGCGAGCCCCATGCCCCACGCCATCGAGACCAGGAAGAGGACCTCCTGCGAACGGCCGACGGAACGCAGGAGCGGCGGCATCACCCAGCGACCGACGGCGAGGGAGAACGCCAGGAGCAGGGCGCCTTTCAGGAAGGCCAGGCCGATCGCGCCGTAGGGGAGCGTGGCGAACGAGAGCGTCCCGGCGCCGGTCAGGCTCGAGAGGAGGATGAGGAAGAGCAGGGCGACGAAGTCCTGCACGAGCAGGAAGCCGATGACGATCTTGCCGTGCAGGCTCTCGAGCTCGCGCTTCTCGGAGAGAAGCTTCACGACGATGATGGTGCTCGAGAAGGTGAGCGCCACGGCGATGTAGAGCGCCGCCAGGCCGCCGTAGCCCAAGAGGCGCGCCAGCGCGTATCCGATGACCGAGGTGAAGACGATCTGTCCGATGCCGGTGAAGAGCGCGGCCCGCCCGACATGCTTCAGGTCCTTGAAGCGCATCTCCATGCCGACCAGGAAGAGCAGGAAGGTGATGCCGAGCTCGGCCATGGCGTCGAGCGTCTCGGGACTGCCCAGCTTCAGGAAGCCGAGCGGACCGACGATGAGGCCGGTGGCGATGTAGCCCAGGATGGTCGGCTGCTTCAGCCAGCGCGCCAGCATGCCGAAGGCGGTCGCGAGCGCCAGCACCAGGGTGAGTTCGAAGAAGACATGGCTCATGGGAACAGTATATCAGACCGCGCGCGGCTTCTTTGGTATACTGGCGTCATATGACGCCCGACCGCGAGCACGGGAAGCCGATCCTGACGCCGGAACAGGCGTTCCAGGCCATCATCAAGAACGCGCCGGTCTCGATCGCCGTGCTGGGCGAGGACGGCCGGATGCTGTTCGTGGCCGGGAAGGGTTTGGAGCTGCTCGGCGAAGGGGTGGAGTCCCTCGTCGGCGCGAACGCGGCCGAAGCGTTCGCCGAGGAGAAGCGCATCCCGGAGCTCCTGCGGCGCGTCTTCCGGGGAGAGACGGTCAGCGCGACCTTGGATGTCCGCGGCCGCTCGGTCGATGTCTGGTTGAGCCCGGTCCGCGACCGTTCCGGCAAGGTCACGGCCGCGATCTCCATCGCCACCGATGTGACCGACCGCGAGCGGCTCGTGCGGAAGATGGGAGAGACCGATCGCGTGCTCAAGCTCGCCGAAAAGGCGGCGCGCTTCGGCATCTGGTACTCCGACCCTTCGCAGGAAGGGAAGCTCGTCTGGAGCGAAGGGGCCTACCGGATCTTCGGCCTGACGGAAAAGGAGTTCGACGGAAAGGTCGAGACCTTCTTCAAGCTGGTCCATCCTTCCGACCTCGACTATGTCCGCAAGGCCAGCCGGGATGCCTTGTCCGGCGATGCGGAATACGATGTCGAGCACCGCATCATCCGTCCGGACGGGGACATCCGATGGGTCCACCAGGAAGCCGAGGTCATCTTCGGCGCCGACGGCAAGCCTCGGCAGATGGTCGGCATGACGCAGGACATCACCGAACGCAAGCGCGCCGAGGAGTCGCGCGCGGAGAGCGAGGATCGGTACCGCACGCTGATCGAAACCTCGCCGCTCGGCGTCGCCATCCACCAAGACGCCAAGTTCATCTATGTCAACAAGGCCTTCGTCGATATGATCGATGCTCCGTCGGCCGAAGCGCTGATCGGCGACGCCATCTACAAGGTCGTGCATCCGGAGTATCGGGAGCTCGTCCGCAGCCGCGTGGAGGGCGAGGTGGCGCATGGCCGCAGCGCGCCGATGGTCGAGGAGAAGTTCCTGCGCGCGGACGGGAGCGTCGTCGATGTCGAGGTCATCACGGCGCCCATCACGCTCGCCCGCCGCAAGGCGCGCGAGACGGAACTCCGGCTCGCCGAAGAGCGGTTCGAGATCATCACCAGGGCCACCAACGATGTCATCTACGATTGGGATGTGCCGCGACGGCGCCTCTGGTGGAACGAGAACCTCAAAACGATGATCGGCCACGACCCGAAGGGCGCGGCCGAGGACATCTCCTGGTGGGAAGAGAAGATCCATCCCGACGACCGGAAGCGCGTGATGGGCAGCCTCGAGACCGCGTTCAAGGCGGGCGATGCCCTGTGGACCGGCGAGTACCGGTTCCGGAAGCCGGACGGCGGCTATGTCGTCGTCCTCGATCGCGGGAACATCCTGTATGCGGACGACGGTTCCGTGGCGCGCGTCGTGGGATCGATGATCGACATCACCGAACGCGACCGCTTGGAGCGCAGCGTGAGCGAGTCGGAGAAGAAATACCGCACGCTCTTCGAGTTGGCCGACGACGCCATCTTCGTGGCGGATGCCGAGACCGGCGCCATCGTCGACTGCAACCGCAAGGCCGAAGCGCTCATCGGCCGCCCGCGCGAGGAGATCCTCGCCCTGCATCAGCCTGACTTGCACCCCCCGGGACTCGGCGAACGCTACGCCGACTACTTCCGCCGCTACATCGCGTCCGGCAAGGTCGTTCCGGAGCAGATGTATGCCTACCGCAAGGACGGCACGCGGATTCCCGTCAAGATCAGCGCCTCGATGGCGGAAATCGGCGGACGGACGCTCGTGACCGGCGTCTTCCATGATGTCAGCGAGGAGGTGAAGGCGGCGCAGGAGATGGCGCGCCGCAACCAGGAGCTCGAGCAGTTCGTGAAGATCACGACGGGCCGCGAGATCAAGATGGTGGAACTGAAGCGCGAGAACGAGGCGATGCGGCGGAGGCTGGACGAGCTCTCGAAGAAGAAGCCGTGATGAAAAAGGCGGACTGAAGTCCGCCGTTCGCGTTCCCGCGCGTCACATCACGCGCGCGTGGACGCGGAGCATGCAGTCGTCGACGACGGCGATGAGTCCGGCCTCCTCCGCCCGCTTCGCGGCCTCGGGGCTGCCGGCGCCGTCCTGCATCCAGACGGCCTTGGCGCCGATGGCGATGGCGTCCTCCACGATCGGGGGCACCGCGTCCGGATGGCGGAAGATCTGCACGAGGTCGACCTTCTCCGGCACCGACTTCAGGTCCGGATAGGCCTTCTGGCCGTGGACCTCCGTCTCGTTGGGGTTGACCGGGATGATGCGGTACCCCTGCGCGAGCAGGTACTTCGTCACGCGCCAGGAAGCGCGCGCCGGATCGGAGGAAAGGCCGACCGAGGCGATGACCTTGGCGTCCTGGAGGAGTTTCTTGAGTTCGGCGTCCGTCATGCTTCGAGTATACCAAAAGACCGGCCCGAACGGGCCGGTCAGGGGCGGCGGCGGACGGAAGCGTCAACGCCCGACGACGAGCGCCCAGCGCGTCCAGCGTTTCGCGCTTCCGCGCCAGCGTTTCAGGAATTCGCCGCGCTTCAGGGCGTAGCGCGCGCCGTGCCAGGGATCGTTCAGCAGGACGCGCCCCCTCGATGTCCCCAGGAAGACGGCGTAGTGGCCCTCGTCGGCCTCCTTCTCGACATACAGGACGATGACGGCCTTGCCGGACAGGACGGCGGCGTCGAGTTCCTCGAGGCCACGCCCGTGTCGCGCCGATCCCCGCAGCCCGTGGGCGCGCAAGGCGCGGAGCAACCCCGCCCGCGGCGTGCCGTGCCGCTCGTTCGTCCCGGAGGTCCGCGCCAGCGCTTCCTGCGACGCGCGGATGCCGAAACCCGACAGGATCATCTGCAGGGTTGCCGGTCCGCAGTACCAATCGTTGATCTGGCGGCGGTGGGGGAATCGCATATGCGGGCATCATAGCAAAACGCGCGGCCTCGCGCGCGGCCGCGCGTTTCAGTAGACGAGCGCCTCGCCGTCGAGCTCGATGCGCTCGACATCGACGAAGACATCGATGTGGAAATGCGTCTTCTTGGGGTTGAATCCCGGCTTCTTGTAGACGCCGTGCTTCTCGCCGAGCGAGAGGTGCAGGCCCTTCTGCCGTTCGAAGGCGGTGATGTCCTTGAGGACGCGGTCCTTGCCCATCGCCGGATTGAGGCCGATGCCGAACTCGCGCACCATCACCTGCTCGTCGGCGGCGATCTGGTCGAGCACCTCCTGGAAGGACGGCGGCCCCTCGTGCGAGACGACGAGCCCCTTCTCGATGCGTACCGTGAACGGTTCGTGCAGCTGCACCAGGTGGTCGACGCCCGCGAAGGCGAAGAGCTTCACCTCGCCGTTCACGCGCGCGAGATCGCGCGGCTCGCTGAAGACCTCGCCGATGGGGAAGGTGCCGCCGACATTCGTCATCCCGTCGTAGTCGCCGATGTTCAGCTTCGTCGGCTCCATGCCGCCCTCGTAGGTCAGCGTCGCGCCGTCGCAGACGACCTTCACCGTCTCCGCCGCGTCGATCTTCGCCTTGAGCGCCCGCCCGAGCGGCCGATAATACTCCGGGTCATAGGCCATGGCGTCGACATAGATGGCGATCTGCCGGTCGTCGGTCGCGCGCTCGAGATGCATGTGCTCGACGACGGCCAGGCCGCGCTTGAAGAGCTCGATGCGGATGCGGAAATCGTCCAGCCGGAAGGTCATCGACTGGATCATCACCACGAGATCCTTGGGGTTCAGCAGGTCGATGGCCGCCATGACCTCCTCCTTCGTGGCGGCGTCGTAGTCGATGTAGCGGGCGTCCGGCAGGGCCGCGCGATAGGCGTCGGTGACCAGCCGTGAGAGGGGACAGCGCAGGTCGAAGACCACGAGCGCCTTACGGGCAGGCTCGTGCTTCAGGGCCAAGGCGACGATGTCGGACGCGTGCCTGGCGGCGCGCTCGGCGAGGGGATCCATACGGCGCGCATCATAGCAGAACCTGCCGGGGCGGGAAGCCGCCCGCCCCATTGACAGGTTCACCCCCTTGTGCTATAAAGGATGGGTTAATCATCGTAGACCAAACACATGACCGGTTCCGTCAAGACCATGAACGAGAAGGGTTTCGGCTTTATCACCCCGGATGACGGAGGCAAGGACCTCTTCTTCCACCAGACGGGCCTCGTCGGCGTCAACTTCGACGAGCTCAAGCCGGGTGACAAGGTTTCCTTCGACACGGAGGAGTCCGAGAAGGGCCCCCGCGCCACGAACGTTCAGCGCGCCTAACGGCCGCTCCGGAAGCGCCCCGCAAGGGGCGTTTTCGTTTGTCCGGGCGCCTCTTGCCAAGACCGGCAAAACCGCGTATCCTACCCGCGTTATGGCAGACCATGTCGTCCTTCGCTTCAGCGAAGTCAGCTTCGACTACGGAGAGACCAGGCCCATCCTCGATGAGGCCAGCTTTTCCGTGCGCGACGGCAACCGCATCGCGCTCATGGGGCAGAACGGCGCGGGCAAGTCGACGCTCTTCAAGCTGATCCTGGGCGAGCTCAAGCCCAAGTCCGGCGGCATCTTCAAGACGCCGCAGGACGCCATGGTCGGCATCGCCAAGCAGGTCATCCCGGCCGAGCAGATGGACATGACGGTCCGCGACTGGTTCGCCGGCACCTTCGAGACGGTCCCGTACAACCTCGACAAGCGCATCGCCGAGGTCCTCGACGCCGTGAACCTCGTGACCGATACCGCGAAGCCGCTGCGCGCCCACTCCGGCGGCCAGCAGGCGCGCCTCCTCCTGGCGTACGCGCTCATCCAGGACCCCGACATCCTCCTGCTCGACGAGCCCACCAACAACCTCGATCAGGCGGGCATCGAGCACCTCACCGGGTTCCTGATGATGTACGAGAAGACCGTCATCGTCATCTCGCACGACGCCGAGTTCCTGAACGCCTTCACCGACGGCGTCATCTATCTCGACGCGCGTACGCACAAGATCGAGCAGTATGTCGGCAACTACCTGAATGTCGTCGAGGAGATCTCCCAGCGCATCGAGCGCGAACGCCAGCAGAACGCCCGCGCCGAGGCCGAGATCCGCAAGAAGCGCGAGCAGGCCGAGGTCTTCGCGCACAAGGGCGGCAAGCTCCGTTCGGTCGCCAAGCGCATGCGCGAGGCCGCCGAAGAGGCGGAGGAGAGCATGGTCGAGGTCCGCCAGGAGGACCGCACCATCCGCGACTTCACCGTCCCCGTCCAGGAATTCGATTTCGATTTCAACGGCAAGATCCTGTCCATCACCAAGGTGGGCATCATCAAGGCAGGGGAGCCGGTCGTGAAGGAGGTCGACCTCCAGCTCGGCCGCGGCACGCATCTCCTGCTCGAAGGTCCCAACGGCATCGGCAAGAGCACGCTCCTCGAGAAGATCTATCAGCGCACCGCCGAAGGCGTCGAGTTCGGCAAGGACATCGTCGTCGGCTACTACCGCCAGGACTTCTCGACGCTCGACTTCGAGAAGACGGGCTACGACTTCCTCTACGGCATCATGGCGCAGAAGAGCGAGCGCGACCTGCGCTCCATCGCCGCGGGGTTCCTGCTCGACGGCAAGGCGCTCGCGACGAAGATCGCGAACCTGTCCGAAGGGCAGAAAGGCCTCCTGGCCTTCGCCAGCCTCGTGCTGATGCGCCCGGGCCTGCTCATCCTCGACGAGCCCACCAACCACATCAACTTCCGCCACCTGCCCGTCATCGCCAAGGCCCTCGACGAATACAAGGGCGCGATGATCATGGTGAGCCACATCCCCGAGTTCGTCTCCCAGATCCGCCTCGACGCCCGCGTCGACCTGGGAGCCCTGTGAACGCCGCCTCCGGGCGGCGTTTCGCGTTCCCGTGCTACCATACGGGCATATGAGGATCGTGATGATCGGACAGAAAGGGCTCCCCGTCGGCGCCGATGCGGGCGGCATCGAGCGGCATGTCGACGAGCTCGCCAAGCGCCTCGTCGCGCTCGGGCACGAGGTCACCTGCTATGTGCGTCCCCGCTACGCCGCGACGCGCACGGGGGAGTACGGAGGCGTGAAGCTGCGCCGCGCGCCGTCGATCCCCACGCGCTCGCTCGACACGCTGACGCACACCTTCTTCGCGACCCTCTCGGCGCTCGTCCGGCCGGCAGACATCATCCATTACCACGGCGTCGGACCCGCGACGCTCGCCTGGATCCCGCGCGTCTTCAAGCCGAAGGCGCGGGTCGTCGTCACGATCCACAGCCTCGACCGGCAGAACCGGAAGTGGGGTTTCTTCGCGCGGCAGTACCTGCGCTACGGCGAGTGGGCCGCGACGCGTTTCCCGCACGCCGCCATCGCCGTCTCGCGCAGCATCAAGCGGTATTGCAAGGAGAAGCTGTCGAGGGATGTCGCGTACATCCCGAACGGCGCCGCGCTGAAGGCGCATCCCGGCAGCGACCTGCTCGCGCGGTGGGGACTGAAGCCGGGCGGCTACATCCTGACGGTCGCGCGCCTCGTGCGGCCGAAGGGCATCCATCACCTCGTGCAGGCCTTCGACGGATTCGAGGACCGGATGAAGCTGGTCATCGTCGGCTCCGGCGACGCGCACAGCGACTACGCCGAGGAGCTCCGCGCCTTGAGCGAGGGCAACTCCGCCATCGTCTTCACGGGCTTCCAGTCCGGCAAGGCGCTCGACCAGCTCTACGCCAACGCCTACATCTACGCGCATCCGTCCGAGGCGGAGGGTCTTTCGATCTCCATCCTCGAGGCGATGTCGGCGGGACGCACCGTGCTCGTCTCCGACATCCCCGAGAACATGGAATCCATCGACCACAGCGGCCTGACCTTCGTGAACGCCGATGTCGAAGACCTGCGCGCCAAGATCCGCGAACTGCTGAACCACCCCGAGATCGTCGAGGAACGCGGAGCGCGCGCCCGCGACTGGATCCGCCGGGAATACGATTGGGACGCCATCGCACGGCGGACTTCCGAACTCTACGCGCGCATCCCGTCCCGCCGGTAAGAAGAGTCGCGCGTCCGCGTCTTGGCTTGAGTGTTCCATCGTCCGAGCCGTCTTGATATACTCGCGCTTTCCCATTCATGCCTGTGCATATGAAGAACGCCGCCGTCCGCGTCCTGGTCCTGGCCCTGATGTTCTCGATGAGTCTCGCCGGCGTCCCCGCGCCCGCCTCCGCCGCCCCGACGCAGGGGAGCCTCATCAAACGCGCGGATCATCCGGCGGTGTATTACTACGCCACCGACGGCAAGCGGTATGTCTTCCCGAACGAGCGCGTCTTCAAGACCTGGTACGCCGATTTCAGCGGCGTGCAGACGGTCACCGCCGACGAGATGGCCTCGATCGGGATCGGCGGCAATGTCACCTACCGCCCGGGCTACAAGATGATCAAGATCGACACCGACCCCAAGGTCTACGCGGTCGCGAAAGGCGGCGTCATCCGCCATGTGTCCTCGGAGGCCGTCGCCGCCGCCGTCTTCGGCGCGGACTGGTCCGCGCTCATCGACGACATCCCCGACGCCTTCTTCGTGAACTACGCGCAAGGCGCAGCCATCCTTTCCGCGTCCGAGTACTCCCGCGAAGCGGAACTCGCCGCCGCGACCAGCATCAACGCCGACAAGAACCTCGGCGCATCGCCGGTCGATTCGACGCCGCCGCCTCCGCCTTCCGGCGACCCGGCTCCTGCGCCGTCGCCGGAACCTGAACCCGTGCCGGCACCGGCGCCGGCCCCGTCCGGAGCGCTTCCGACCGTGCCGACCGGATACGAGCTCGTCGATCTCATCGTCGATCCCGGATTCGAGTTGTCGCTCGGCGGCTTCGAGCCGAACGGGTCGTCGGACGGCACCGTCGCGCACGAGACCGCGAACCCGATCGTCGGCGCCAAGAGTCTGCGCGTGAACCTGAACCGCTGGGGCCGTATCCGGCACTACCGTGACTACGCCTGGGAAGCCGGTCCGTATGCCGATTCGCTGACGGCCAAGGCCAAGGTGCGCGTCGAGTCCGGCTCGTCCTCGACCAAGAAGCTCGAAGTCTGCGCCATCGCCTACCTCCAAGGCGACGCGAACCCCAAGTCGAAGTGCCAGGACTATCCGATCGCCGCGTCGACCGTCGTCGATGTCTTCCAGAGTCTCCCGCTCGCCGGCGCCCAGCTCGACCGCGTCCTCTTCCAGTTCAAGCTGAACGATGACGGCACGATTTCGGCCGTGACCGAGGACGCGCATTTCTATGTCGTGCAGAAGAAATCGTCCGCCCCGGCGCCGAGCCCGACCCCCACTCCCGCGCCGACCCCTTCCCCGACCCCTTCCCCGACCCCTTCCCCGACGCCCAGCCCTTCGACCGACCTCGAGGCCGCCGGATTCGTCACGCGTCCGACCGGCTGGCGTTCGATGACCGCCGAGATGGATATGCGGAACGATGTCTCGTCGAATGGCGCCGCGGCCAACGCCTCCGCGAAGGATGTGACGGTGACCCTGCACCCCTCTTCCGACGCCGTCGGCACGACGCGCCGCGTCTCGTTCGGTCTGCCGCTCGCGCCTGGAACGCTCGTGAACGCCGCGAATGTGAAGGTGACGAACGCCTCCGGCCAGGAGATCCCGGCCTTCGTCCGCAGCCTCGGCGCCTGGGAGCACATGCCTGCGCAGGCGCTGCTCTGCAACGGCCTCTCCGCCACCGGCAACCCCGGCATCCGTTCGGTGCTCGTGCAGTTCGACATGAACTTCGCCTCGACCGCCCCGGTCACGGTCACGGTCGGCCTCAACCGCGCCCGCACGCAGAGCCTGCCGAGCGAGACGCCCGTCGCCGACACCTATCGCGTCGTGAACGACGGCACCTACGCGCCCTCCGTGAACACGAGCGGCCTCACCATCCGCGAACCGCGCGTCCTCGCGGCGATCGACCACGAGTACCTCTCCTGCGCCTCGCTCGTGCCCATGGTGAATCTCGCCGGCACGCGCTCCTACATGGCGGATTCCGACCAGGCCACCGACGACTTCTTCTACTCGCTCATCAACCGGCACTCCGAGAAGCAGTCCTGGCCCGTCACTTCGGGCGACGACATCATCGACTTCTATACCGACCCGGAGCCGTGGCTCTACGACCGCGCGCAGACCTTCTATAACGGCTACCTGCGCACCGGGAATGTCGACATGCTCCGCGAGGCCAACCGCGCGGCGAACCATTACGCGCAGAACCTCTACGGGCCTTCGGATTGCGCGGGGACCTACTACCCGTACTGCGTCGGCAGCTTCAAGCTGAAGAACCCGTCCCCGACGAACTCGTGGCATGACCTGAAGTATTCGTACTCCGAGAACCTGCTCACGAACTACCTGCTGAACGGCGACGCCTCGCTCCTGCCCAAGATCGGCCACATCTCCTGGGGGTTCGAGTTCCATATCAACCTTGAAGGCGCAGGGGAGACGGAACGCCATCGCGGCTACGCCCTCCTGGCGCACGCCGTCGACGCCGAACTGACCGGCAGCGCGCACCAGCGCTCCGTGGTGAACGACGCCATCGCCGCGATGCGCGCGCGTCAGACGACGGCCGGCCCCGGCGGCGCCCCCGCCAACGGCTGCTTCAACTATCCGCCGGAGGACCAGGCGAACACCTTCTCGCCCTGGATGTCGAGCCTGCTCGCCTACGGCTTCCTGCGCAGCCATCATGCCGTCGGCAACGCCACGGTTCCGGCCGCGCTCGTGGATCTCGCGCGCTGCGAAGTGAACCGCGGCGTCGCCCAGCGCGGCGCGGAGGACGGGCCGATGCGCGTCGGCCGCTGGTACCCGTACTACATCGCCTACAGCTACGGCGCGAAAGGCGATCCGGAGGACAATGCCTACAACGGCTTCGAGCACGCGCTCGATGTGAGCGTGCCGATCGCGCTGGGCGCGTACTTCACGACCGACGCGGGACAGAAAGCGAGCTTCTCGGCGATGGTGAAGGAACTGCTCCTGACGCACGACGAGTCCATCGACTACTGGACGCGGGACAGCACGGGGCGTTCCAAGTACCGCGCGAACCCGCCGCGCAAGTACCTCTGGCAGTATAAGAACTCCAACCTCGTCGGCTGGGGCCTCGACGGCAAGGGAACCTACTGAACGGAAAACGCCCGGTCATGCGACCGGGCGTTTCGTTCGCGACGAGCCTCACTTCTTCCCTTCGAGGATGCCGAGGATGTCCTTGGCGGAGCTCGTGCCGATGGCGCCCTCGAAGAACTTGAGGCCGTCGAAGTCGTGCAGGAGCATCAGGATGAGCAGGACGGAGGTGCCGAAGGCGCCCTTCAGCACGGAGCCGAAGATCGAGGAAGGGATGCCCGAGATGGAGGTGAGCAGGATGGCGGCCAGGATGTAGATGAGCGTCCACTGGAAGTGGGGGATGCGTTCCACATGCAGGGTGACCATGTTCTTGCGGACAACTTGCAGGCGGTCGAGCGCGGCGCGGACGCCTTCGACGGCCTGCGCGCGGACGGTCGAGGAAGTGTCGACCGTGGCGGTCTCGTCGAGCACGCCGTGGAGCGAGGTGATGGTGTCCGACTTATGGACGAAGTGCCAGTCCCAGGCGCGATGCTTCACGATGGCCTCGTAGTGCCGGCGGATGATGTCGGCGGCGCGCTCCTGCAGGTCCCGGGAGAGGTGCCCGAAATCCCGGTAGATGGCGGTCATGCCGCCGTCGAAGTCGGCGATGAATTCCCGGATGGACGAATACCGCTCGCTCTGCCGCGACATGAAGAAGCCGGTGAAGATGGCGAAGAGGAACGACGAGATGGTCAGGAGGAGCCCGCCGGTGTCGGACTCGATCTGCGGCGAGAGGAAATGATAGGCGACGGTGAGCAGGGCGAAGACGCCGATGATCTTGGTGGGTTTGCGCATAGTCGTTCCAGTATAGCGCGGCGCGCTTCCCGGCGACAGGCGGCAAAAAACCCGCCGAGGGCGGGTTCAGTCGTCGTTCGAGGCCGGGGAGGGCGAGGGGTACCGATCCGGCGGGTTCGCGGAGCCGCTCTGGACGAAGATCGTCCCGGCCGGAGGCGATTCCGGGCGGACCCAGATCGGATCGCCGGTCTGCGGGCCGAGCGGGACGCCGGGGCACGGGCACTTCTCCCAGTAGCCGTTGCTCGATGTGTAGGCGTCGTTCGGCTCGAGCAGGTCGCCTTCGACGAGACGCTTGCCGTATAGCCGGTCGTGCATGTTGCGGGGATGGTCGTGGAACTTCGATTCGGGTTCGGGCACAGGGGCTCCTTGAAAGGTCTGCCCGGACGGTAGCGGAATCGCGGCGACGCGTCAATCTTCGGGATATGAAAAAACCGCCGGTGGCGGGAAAGGGGTGGAGGCGCGGCTACCAGCCGGCCGAGAGGGCGAAGTCGATGCTCGAGCGGCAGCGCTCGATCTCGACGGGATCGGACATCTTCGCGCAGGCCGCGTAGCGGTCCGGAGCCCGGCGCTCGGCGCGCCAGAGGATGACGGCGCAGACGATGAGGACGGCGAGGACGAGGAACGGGGCGAATCGGGCCATCGGGGATCTCCTTGTTGAAGCTCTGAAGAGCACGGGAATGATAGCACGAAACGGCGCGTTTGTCAATGCTCCTCGGGTTCGGAAAAACGAAACGCCCGCCGAGTGAGCGGGCGTGTCCGTTGACCGGGCGCGAGTTGCACGCGCCCCTGAAGCTCGGGCGCCATCGGGTAGCGAAGACGACGGCGTTCCGTATCAGAGCTCGACGAGCGAGTTCCATGTCCGCCGGAGCATACGCCGATCCGCCGGATCGGTCAAGGCCGCCGAAACGAAAACACCGCCGGTGAAGCGGTGTTCTCGATGGTAGCCCGGACCACTGAAATCTGGAACGAAATCGTGGCGGACCTTAAGGCGTGGGCGGCGTTTGCAAGGGATTTGCGGGGAGCCTCAACCGTGGCTGGATAAGAGACTGCCACGGGGGAGTGGAATCAACCTTTGGTGTGGGGTGGTGACCAGTTAGTGTACTCGTGGCTAAAGATTCGCCCTTCGCTCGAAAGTATGTGTGCGCCGCCGACCTCCAGTCGTCCTAAAAATCCTTGACCACCTCCAGCCGTCCCTAGTAACAATTTTTCTCCAAAAGTAATCCAAAGCAATGCGTAGCCATTCTCCTCAAGAAACTTCAAGAACGGTCGTTTTTTAATTAGCAGGGCGCTTTTCTCAACACTTTCGGCGGCGACATCTTGGATAATTTCATCTCCATTTGCATTAACAAAGGTACCTAGCCGTTGGCTTTGCGATAAGTTCATTCCGGAAACAATCTCCTTACAGGGAACCCGAATCATTACGCCATCGTTGAGTGAGCAGTCAAAACCACCACCCTCCCAATGGTATTCCTCGGCGGCTACAATAACTTCAAATACCTCTTCCCTCCCAACCTTTTCTGTGACTTTGCGCCATCCAACATCTTTCGCGGTACCATATTGGTGTTGATAGGGGAAACCATTCGGTATCTCTCGAATGAAAACATCTCTCAGCTCCAGAGGCTCTGGCACCCATCTCCCCAGAAAATTCTGTTTTTTAGCCCAATCCAAAATCTCACCTACTTTATCGGCTTTGATTAGATAACTGTGTATGTGATACCAGACATTTCGGCGTATAGCATCATATCGATCTATGCCCGGAGCGGTCGGCTGATCCCAACCGAGATACCCGTCTAACAGCAACCACCCACCGTTTGTTTTGATTTCAAGCAATTTTCTTTGTTGGGGCAAATCGTCAGTTATTTTTGTCCATTCAGTGTGTCCTAACCCCAACCTCCAGCTACTATAGTTTGAGGGTGACCACCAGGGGCGAACAGCTTTAGGTGGCAGTGCAAAACTAGGTGGCACGATATAGCTTGGATCAATATCGCGCCGCCAAATCTGCCAAGCCCCTTGATAATCGCCCCCGCCTTCATCACTGAACCCGTCTCGCAACGCAAAATTGTCAGCAATCAACCCAAGGGTTTCGTGGAAGGCGATCCATTGATATTTTTTGCCGATTCTCTCAGCTTTATGGGCGTCTCTACCTCTTTCTCGCACCGAACCGTCATACTTATCAAATAGTCTCGGATTCCAACCAAGCTCGATAATCCTCGTGAAAATTATTCTTTGTACGAGAGCGCGATCAATCTCTAAATTCCATCGACCTTCACGCGTTTTCAGAATGCCCTTTCTATACAAATTCCTCTGGTGCGGGTCCAGCGTATTAATAAATGAGCGCTCAAGTTCATTTAGAATCAACTCTCGGGCCTTTATCTCGATTCCATCGTTGCTACTTGTCCCAGTTTTCTTGGGAGGCGTTCCAAGCTTTACGGGTAAGTCTTCAAACAATCTTCGCGTAGCTATAGATTGACGAGCCTCTTCAAGTCTCGCCCAAATTTTTTTAGAAAACTCATCAAGACTTTCTTCGAACTCCTTTGAGATTTGCTTTGGAAATTTTGGGGGCTGCCCATTCTTTTTCAGACGCAAATTGCACCAATTACCGACGGTTGAGTTCACAATGTAATTCCCGAAATCCGCGATAGACCCTCCATTGTTATACATCAAAGAAAACCATATCTGGTTGTAATCGCCCCTCCTTGATTTATTTTTGCGATAATCACGGTAATATTTCTTTTTAAGTACCGCAGTAGATGGAACCTTCGTAGGAAATCTACTTCGATATGGTGGGCGGACCATTCTTAAATCAACCTTGCCTTCAAAGGCTGGATCGATAGCGGCAGCTGTTTCGACAATATTTCTTGCATAATCGCGCCAAAGAATATGTTTGGGCGGCGCACCCTTTTTGAAAATACGCTCATATGTGTAGTGGGCCAGCTGCAAAACACCTGCTCTCGGTACACCAACCTGAAGAATGCAGCCATAAGTTACTGCGAAAAGACGCTCCTGTATGTATGGGTCATCCACCAACTCAAAGCGTTTCAATAGACGTAACAAAACCTCCGGTCTTGAGTAGAGTATTGATACCAAGGCCTTCGTGGCACGATCTCTCAGAAAGCGATTTGAGCTTGCTAAGCACCACGATAATACCGTTGCTGCCAAACCCACCGATTCTTCCGATATCTTTGTTTTATCGCCGCCATACCACGCCCAAGCCAGGTACCTATCAAAGATGCTTTCGTTGGCATAGCGTTCATTGATAAATGGCAGCCAGTATGCATCGCGCTTCGGCATAGGCATACGCAATAGATGCTTATGCAAAATGTGCGCGTTCAGAGGATGCTCTGGAACCGCAGCAACAGTAAGAAGCACTTCCAAAACGCTCTCCTTTCCTCGTTCAAATGGAAGTAGATATTTATTAATAAAATCTAGAACCAGTTTGGTTTTAATGAACTTGTGTTGCCCGTTTGAACGTGTTGACAAATCGCGCCAAATCAAACTTTCCAAGAAAGAATTTCTTGCGTAGCTCTGGAAGCGGAATTTTTTTGGTGCGACATATACCAACTCTCGACCCTTCAGGTCTTGTGGAATTTGAATTGCGAGGGCTTCGATCAAGCCGTAATTCCGATCTCGTCGAATGATTTCTCCAAGCTTTGTACCAGGAATCAGTGATTTCTTCGGGTTTGTCTTATCAAGGTATTTATTAATTAGTGCGCGTACTATCAGGTGGTCGCTAAACTTTTCGTAAGGGAATCTGTAGTCGTACCCCACTATTTTGTATCTCCTATAACGAGGCACTTTAATAAGCAGAAACTGTTTTTCCAGTGCCACGATCGCATCCCTTGCCTTACCAGGGAATTGTTTCGCAACGATAGAAGTCGTTCGTTTTTGGTGGAGTCTATCTAACCCGCTGTCACCCATTTCTAGAGCGATTTCCTTGATAACACCATCCCAGACTCGCCTATTACTTTGACCTGGTTCACCGAGTTGTTTAAGAACACCTTCTCCTTGTGCAATAACATACTTCTCAAATATATACCTGAAACCGTAGTTGCCCCTGACTGGGTTCGGAGCTTTAGATGCGGCGGAACAGTATATTTTAAGGAAAAGCGGGTTATGGAATTCGGGTGTAAGAAGCGGGGTTTCTGGGAGCGGAAGACCGGACTTAGAAAAGAACTTTGCATAAGCTTCCCACTCGTTCCCCACGAATCCACGATGGGTAACTTTTAAAAAACCATCAAGAATTTTTTTTGGCACTTCCTGCTGCTCGAAGCCCGTTCTTACACTGATAATAACCGCGAGGTTATTGTATTGGTTGACCTTGCAGAGCTGATCCCAACGAATTCCACGGATTTGCGCCTCATTGATTGCATCAATGATGATCACGGCCCGAACACGCTTGCTTGCGGCATACCGATTAATTGATTCAAGAAACGCACCGTCACCCCCCTTGAATCCAAGTAACTTTTTTACTGTATTAAGTGGCTTTCTGGATTCTGAAAACTCCTCACCAAGAAAAATATATGTTGGAAATCCAGCCTCAATTCTTTTCTTAGCTAGATCACAAAGAAAGTGTGTTTTGCCGGAACCAGCGGCACCCGTGAGCAAAACTTGGGGAGAATTTGCTGCTTGTACGACCAAGCTCTCAACGAAAACCGAAATTGAATGCAGGGCATCAAAAATCTTCCAAAGATCGTGGATGTGAGACCTGTGCTTTTCACTTTGCTGTTTAGTGCCGTTTGGGTCCTTCGATCCCGGTTCGTTTGAAACCCTCTCGTCTTTTTGTAGGACCGAGATCAGGTTTCTAACTAGGGTCATCCCAGAATCGCAGAGCTTATGAAGAGTCGCTGAATCGATTTTATTAACTCCGCTAACGGGTACTCGCAGAAGTAAATCCGCCACTTTCTGAGCCGTCGTGGTGGTTGCCACAAGCTCATCGTGTGCCACAATATCAATCTCGGGTTTTGATACGTACTGGATGTGCCTGACAAGATCGGGCAGTGATTTCTTAAGTTCGGTATAAAATTTCTCGGTCCTGCCCAGACCTTCGAAAATTGAACTGATTCCTACGCCAACATTAAGCTCAGGCGTATATCTAGGACCAGCTAACTTCGCGGCTTGCCCAAGCCGTTTCAGCTGGCTTTTTTTGTATGGGTACTTTTCCGACATTTGCTGATTATATAGAAATGGCGACGCTGAGCATCGCCATCAACATAGTATGGCTTATATGTAATTTACTACACCCCTGCCACCAAGCGTATCCTAGCCCAACCCAACAAAATTGTGACAAGGAAAAGGATAACTGAGAGATAGTCCAAATATCGCTTGTATTTCTCAGCGACGCTGCGAAAAACCATATAGGGCAGGAACGCGATAATCATTGAGCTCAATAAGACGGGGGTGAACGTGCCAATGAACCCACCCAGGATACGCCCTACGAGTGCCGAGAGCGTCCTGCGGCCTTCCAGTGGCCCTAGAATGGCGTTTAGTAGATGGAGTGCAACGGAGAGGATTATAAGCGTTCTGGTTTGTTTAGAATGGCTCAGGAACCACAAATAGATTTTCATAGCCTTGGTCGGTTAGGCGCGGCGTTTTAGCACAAAACCCGCCGCTAGCTTGTGGGCTTTCGCCCAACGTACCCCTTTCGGGATACGACCGACCAAGGCTTGCTAACGACGGGGTTAGTGCCTTGGTCGGGTTTATTGCCATACCCTGCGGTGATTGCAGGGGTTAGGCATTCAGTTGTGCTGCTAGCTTAGCAGGATTAACCGAAATGACAATATTTTAAGGCGCGAGGTATTGGAAACTAATGGAAACAGAAATGGTGGAAAAAGGTGGAATGGCGGAGTGGGGCAGTGGGTGGGAAATGGTGGGAAAAAGTATTGGGTTATATGGGGATATTGTCTGGAATTGTCTGGATTTGGATGGATTTGGGTGAAAAAACCGATCACTTGCAGGGTTTCTCGCCTCCATTCATACTGACATCACAACTGAATACTTGGATGGGCGAATGCGCATAGCGTGAGCCTGTCTGAACCCAGAACTTCGGGAAATCGCCAATTTCCAACACAGTTCGTCCTTATTGTGTTGGGAATGCGAATTCTCGATTTTTTCGTTCAGATGCTCACGCCCGACCAGGCAAGGAAAATTGACCCTTCCCTCTCTGATCTCAAGGATTGTGAACTGGAGCCAGTTTTGGCGGCTCTCTATGATCTTGGGCGGATGGCAGTTGATGCGTGGGGGATGGATAGAGCTGGTAGTTCCAAAAATCCCCTTGGGGTTCAGTTTCCGGCAACCAAGTAAGGTAAAGTAAGGCTGTATGAATCAAATTCCGACCAAGGCGACGTGCGTAATTTATTGCCGAGTTTCTTCGAAAGAGCAGGTTGAAGGAACTAGCTTGGAGACCCAAGAAAAACTGTGTCGGGAATACGCAGGTAAGCAAGACTGGGAGGTGGCCGAGGTGTTTGTGGAGTTGGGTGAATCAGCAAAGACTTCCGACAGAACCGAGTTCACCAAGGCGATCAATTACTGCACCGCAAAGAAAGGGCGCATCGGCATATTCCTTGTTTACAAACTCGATCGTTTTAGTCGGAAGGCAGAAGATCATTTGACGGTCCGCGCCGTCTTGAACAAGGTCGGTACGGCTCTGCGTTCAGTTACAGAGCCGATAAATGAAACCGCAACCGGAAGGTTAATGGAGACAGTTATCGCCGGATTCGCTGAATTCGACAACAATGTACGGACAGAAAGGACGCGAGGCGGGATGATTCAACGAGTACGGGAAGGGTATTGGGTTTGGACGCCCCCGCTTGGTTACTACAAACCGATGCGGGGCAAAAAGACCAATATCGTTCCCGATCCAGTTAAGGCCCCGCTCGTAAGGGCTGGTTTTGAGGAGTACGCCAAGGGAGGGCGCACCTACAAGGCCCTGGCTGCCTTCTGGACGCGTCAGGGTCTGCGTACGCGGCGTGGGAAACCCATCAAACACCAGGAGGTCCAAAAGATGCTCATTAATCCAGTCTACTGCGGCGTCATTAAGGCATTCGGAGGAGAATGGGCTGGAGGCTTTGAACCAATAGTTCCGCGCCAGCTGTTCTTAGCCTGTCAGGTAAAGCCCGGATACTCGAGTTGGTCAAAACGGAGAACGGCGGAGAACCCGACATTCCCTTTGAGAAAATTTGTTGTCTGTTCTGAATGCGGCACACCCCTGTCGGGTAGCGCCACGCGCGGTTACAAGGGCAAGAAATACCCCTATTACCACCACTCAAAGAAGGGTTGTTCAAAATCGAGGTCTATTGCGAAAGAAAAATTTGAACGAGCGTTCTTGGAGCGGTTAGAAAAAATCACGCCCAACCCAAAGTTCGAAAAGCTGTTTAAGGCAGTTGTCATTGATATCTGGAAAACGAGGCACAAGCACCTAGACGCTCAAAGAGCCTCTGTCAGGAGAGCGATTGAGAAATTAGAACTGGATAGGCAGCGAGTGTTTGAACTGCACCGATCGGGCGTTTACTCAGACGAGGATTTTAAGGAACAGAAATCCGTCATCGGTCGGCAATTGGATGAGCAGTATGTATTGATAGAGGATCATCGAAACGACGAATTCAATATGGAGCAGGCGTTGGGGTATTGCTTCGAATTTGTGGGCAAGGCGACAAAAACCTGGCTGGAACTTGAAAGCAACCCCCAGGCGCGCGTTCAGTTCCAGCAGTTGATTTTCAAGAACAAGATACCGTTCGATGGAGAAAATTTTGGAACTACGGAATTGTCGCCAATCTTCCAACTAAAAGAGACTCTTCTTGCGGAAGAGTCCCTTTTGGTAGCCCCAAGGGGAATCGAAACCTGATTGAGGGTCCCGAAGCGTAAGGCGGGGAAGGGTGATTTCAGCGCGAATTCTCGCTAAGAAATCACCCATTCGCATTCGGACAGGACCGGCCACCACATCCCACGAGATAACAATTCTTGGACAGCGGGCTCCCAGCGGCGTGGGGTGTGGTGGCGGTTGAGACGAACATGCGGTGGTGAGGTTTCAGAGACAGAGTCCCTGCGTTACAGCTATTGACACGTCAGGACCGACCGCTTGTCGTCCCGACGCATTGATTCTAAGATGACCCGTAATGAGCAAGTCGTTTAGCCATTACGCCGCCCCCCTCGTCATCGCGGTGTTCGCCGTCGCCGGCTTTTCCTTTTGCATTCCGCATTTCGGCGAAGCCGCCCACGGACATGATGCGAGGATCGGCGTCAATCAGCACGTCGATACGGACCATTGCGGTGACAGCATCGAGGCCGCCGTCCAAGGTTCATCGACGCACCGCGCACTGCAGGATCATCAGCTGCTGGCGATACTTCCCGCCAACCTGACGGCGCCTGATCTCGCATCCACATCCCTGGCGTTCGTGAAACCGAGTCGGATACCGCCGCCGACTTCGGCACAAGACTCTCTCGTGATGAGGTGTTGAGACGTTGATGACGCGAGCGTGTTCTCGCGTCTTTTTGAGTTATCCAATTATCCACTAGAATCTCATATGCAGTATCGCGTAGTGGCAATCGCATCAGTCCTCGTCCTTATCGGCGCCGGCTGCGCCGGCTCGACCCCGACTTCTGATGTACCTGGGAAGGTGCCTGTCGCGCAGCAGATGGGCGGCAACGCGGCTGCGGGGGCCGCAGAAGCGGATGCCGGGCACGGTGCCGACGCCGAACACCTGGCCGTGGCGGCTGGATCACGGATCGCGCTCGACAACAAAAGCGGGTTGAAGCCGGGCGACGTCGCCCTGCGCTTCAAGCTATACGGGCTCGATGGGCACGAGTTCGGTCCGAACGATCTCAAGATCACCCACGAGAAGAAGATGCATTTCCTGCTCGTCCGGGACGACATGACCGGCTTCCAGCATCTCCATCCGGAGTACGCGGACGGCAAATGGACGGTCTCTGCCAAGGTGTCCGAAGCGGGTCAGTACCAGATGTATGTCGATATCGAGCCGGAAGAGGAGAAGCCCGTCGTCCTTCGGGTGCCCCTGGCGATCGGCAGCCCGACGCCATCGAAAGCTTTCCCTGAACCGAATGCCGACCGCTCGGCGATGAACGGGAACTATCGCGCCGCTTTGGCGATCGATGGCGCATTGCGCACGAACCAAGAGACGCGTCTGACGTTCGCCCTGACCGAAGAGGGCAAGCCAGTCGCAGACATCGATCCGTATCTCGGCGCATTCGGGCATGTCGTCCTGCTTCGCCACAACGACGTCGACGACTTCTTCCACGTCCACCCCGTCACCGAATCGAAGCCGACGGACGGTCGCGTGGAGTTCGACGCCACGTTCCCGTCGAAGGGCCGCTATACGCTCTATGCCCAGTTCAAGATTAAGGGCGAGGTGCGCACGCTCCCGATCACGGTGGACGTCAACGATGTCGGCGGTTCCGGCGGGGCGATGCCAGGCTCGCACAACTGATCGTCCATTATGCATCTCAAACATAAGGTGATGGCCGCCGGCATCGGGCTGGCGGTCATCCTTGGGGGCGTGGCTTTGCGCTCGGCCTTCGCGGGACCAGGACATGAAGAAGCCGCCGGCCATTCGGAAACGGAGGCCGTCGCGACGGCGACGAGCGTGCCGGTGGAGACGGCTTCCGACGGCGGGCTGGGGATCCTGGCCGGTTCGAATGCCTCCTGGTCCGGAGAGATCCTCTCCCTCTCGGACGTCTCGGTCCACCCCTCGCGCGAGGGGCAGATCTCCGAATGGCGCGTCAGGCTCGGTCAACGCGTCTACGCTGGACAAGTGCTCGGTCGCCTTGCGGCGCCGCCGGCGAATCTTGAATTGGCGAGCGCGCTCGCCGAAAGGGCGCAGGCGCTCGTCAAAGCGCGCGCTGCGGCGGAGGCGGCGGAAAAACTCGTCCGCGAGTCGACGGCCCGTCTGGCACAGCTCAAGGCGACCTTCGAGAATTCGCGTGATGCTTCCATCGCGACATCGGCCATAGAAGCCGAGCAGGCGGCGGCGGTCGTCCCCCTGAAACGCCAGGCCTTGCATTCCTCCCTTGAGCGGCTCGCGTATCGGACGCCGGGCCTCCTTTCGCGCAACGGGACGAGTCCGAGCAACGGGCAGGCTGTAGCCACGCTCCAGTTCAAATGGGGCATCGGCATCTATAGCGAGTCCGCGCAGAACGGGTATCGCAGCGACTTGACCGCGCTGCTGGACGCGCTCAGGGATCCAGCCGCGATCCCGGAAAAAGAAGGCATGTCCTACGCGAAAGCCCTGCAAGGCCTCTTGTCGAACAGCGCCGCGATCGGAGACATGACCGAAGAGAGCCTGTCCGATCTTCGTAATGATGCCATTGAGGATCAGGAAGCGTTCCTGGACGCGCTCGACGAATACCATGCTGCCGTCGCGGCCGGGAAATCGAAGGCTTCCGAACTGCCGAAGATTGCGGTCGAGACTGACAAGGAGATCGCCGTGCAGAAATCGGAGATCGACGCGAAAATCGCTGAACTCGAACGCGATCTGGCCGAAGCCCGAGCGGACGTCGAGGGCGCGGAGGCGGCCTACGGAGCCATCGTCTCCGGGGTGGCCGGCCAGAACATCATCGCGCCGCGCTCGGGAATCGTCTCGGCGATCCACAAGAACGTCGGCGATCACGTGACGCCGGAGGATCTCCTCGCCGCGATCGGCGCGGCAGGCGATGCCCAGGCATTCGTGCGCTTCAGGATCCCGAGCGACCTGACGCCTCCTTCGGTCGGCGACTTGGTCACGATCGAGCGTCCCGGACGTTCCTTCGCGGGCGTCAAAGCGAAGGTCGTCGGCGTCGGCACGGCGCTCGATGAGAACGGTTCGTACGCCGCAGACGCCGAATTCCTGTTCCCGACCGACTGGCCGGTCCATGCGTCCGTGCGCGTCGTGCCCGACGCCGTCGGCTCGACGTCCGTCCTCGTCCCCCTGGGAGCCGTGTGGAAGGATGATCAAGGCACGGCAAACGTCTGGCTCGTCATGGAGAACGGCGTGATCCGCCCCCAGCCCATCCTCATCGGTCGGACCGTCGGCGACCGCATCGAAGCGCTTGAAGGGCTCCAGAACGGGGACCGCTACGTCGCGACCGCCGCGGGAGGCTTGAAGACCGGGCAATCCGTCAACGCTCCTGCGGGCGGAGCGGAGAAGACGGGGGAGCCTGCGGAAGGCGGAGACGGTCACGGTCACTCGCACGGCGAATAGCCGATGACCGTATGCTCAACAAGATCATCATCTGGGCGATCCGCCACAGGATCGCCACCTTGACGCTTTCGCTCCTGATTGCCGTCCTCGGCGTTTGGAGCCTTGCGGGCATGAAAGTCGACGTCTTGCCCGACGTCAACAAGCCGACCGTGGCCGTCTTCGCGGAAGGAGAAGGCCTCGCGCCCGAGGAGATCGAGCGCCTGATCCTGACGCCGATTGAGGCGGCCGTCGCCGGCGCGCCCGGCGTCGAACGCGTGCGAGGCACGGCCTCGTTCGGTCTGGCCATCGTCCAGGCGGAATTCAAATGGGGCTCGGATCTCTATCGCAACCGACAGATCATCCAGGAGCGCCTGGCCCAGCTCGACCTTCCGGAAGACGTGAAGCCGGTGCTCGGTCCCGTCGCCTCGATCATGGGCGAGATCATGTGGGCCGGCCTCACGGCCACCGACCCGTCGATCGACGGGATGCGCCTTCGTACTGTCGCGGATTGGACGATCCGGCCCGCCCTCTTGCGCGTGCCGGGCGTCTCCGACGTCATCGTCATGGGCGGCGACGTGCGCGAATGGCAGATCAGCATGAACGCCGAGAGGATGCGCAGATTCGATCTGCGCATCGAGGACATCGTCACGCAGGTCGAGGGGTCGCTCAAGAACCGCGGAGGCGGCATTCTCGTCCAGAATCGGAAAGAATACCCGATCCGCATCATGCTCGCCCCATCGGAAGTGAGCGAACTTGAACAGCTTGGTATCGGCAGCTTCGACGGCCAGCCGATCCGTTTGGGCGACGTCGCAGCCCTCATCGAAGGGCCCAGCCCGGTTCGCGGTTCGGCGACGATCGACGGCAAGCCCGGCGTCATCATGCGCATCGTGAAGCAGCCGGACGCGGAAACGCTGGCGGTGACCGAGGCGGTCGACGAAGCGCTCGAATCGCTTCACGCCAGCTTGCCCGCCGGCACCGAGCTCAAGAACGATCTCTTCCGTCAGGAATGGTTCATCGAAGCGGGCCTGGATAACGTGATCGAGGCGCTCCTCATCGGCATCTTGCTCGTCATCGTCATCCTGATCCTTTTCCTGATGAACGTGAGGACGACGATCATCACGCTCACGGCGATCCCGCTCAGCCTCCTGGTGACGGCCATCGTCTTCCGGGCGATGGACTTGTCCGTCAACGTCATGACGCTGGGTGGCCTGGCCGTCGCGATCGGCGAGCTTGTCGATGACGCGATCGTCGACGTCGAGAACGTCTTCCGCCGTCTGCGGGAATGGCGTCAGGGCGGCATGAAAGAATCGCCCGACGAGATCATCTTCCGCGCTTCGAGCGAGGTGCGGAACTCGATCGTCTACGCCACCGTCGTCGTGGCCATCGTCTTCCTGCCGATGTTCTTCATCCCCGGCGTCGAGGGAAAACTGCTGGCGCCTCTCGGCTTGGCCTACCTCGTCTCACTCGTCGCTTCGATGGTGGTGTCGCTGACGCTGACACCGGCGCTGTGCGCCATCCTCCTGACCAAGCCGAACACCAAGAGTCACGAAGAAGAGACGCGTTTTGTGTGCTGGCTGAAGCGGAAGATGACGCCGCCGATCCGATGGAGCATCGCCAATCCGAAACCGCTCATGGCCGCCGTCGCCCTGACGATCGTCGCGGCCGCCGGTTTGTATGCCGTCGCCGGCAAGGAGGGCGTCCCGCCCTTCAACGAAGGATCGGTCACGATCAGCGCGGTCATGCCAGTCGGCACGGACGTCGAGACCTCGAACGCGTATGCCTCGAAGGTGGAAGAGGCGATTCGGAAGGTCCCAGGCGTTCGGCGGGCGAGTCACTCGACCGGCCGCGCCGGCGCGGACGCGCACGACAGCGGGGCGAACTCGAGCGAGATCCAGGTCGCCTTCGAACCGGGTCTCGAAAAAGAGCGCGAACGGCTGTTCGGCGAGATCCAGCGCGTCCTGGACGCCTTCACCGAAGCGGATTTCAGCCTCGGTCAGCCCATCACCCACAAGCTGGAAGAGTTGCTCTCCGGCATCCGCGCGCCGATCGTCGTCAAGCTCTTCGGCGATGACCTTCCTGCGCTCCGACAGGCGGCGAGCGCCGTCAGGGACGAGTTGGCCAAACGCGATGGCGTGAAGAACGCCCAGATCCAGCGCGAGGTGCTCGTGCCGGAATTCCGCATCTATCCCGATCGCAACCGTCTGGCCGACCTCGGCCTTTCGAGCGGAGAAGTCGCCGAGGAACTCGAAATGGGACTCCTGGGAGCGCCGGTCGGTCAGGTACAGCTCGGCAGCGCCCGCGTCGACGTCGTCGCGAGATACGACCTCATGTCGCGTGGAAACGCCCAGGCCTTGCGGGACCTATCCCTGCCGTTCGAGGGCGCGGATGCGCTCGGAAACGTCGCGGACGTGCGGCTTGAATCGGGTCGCAACCGCTTGAGCCATGAGGGAGGCCGCCGCGTGCTGGTCGTCAGCGCGAACTACCAGGGCCGCGATATCGTCGGGGCCGTGGAGTCCGTCCGCCGTACGATCGAGACGAAGGGCCGACTGCCTGAAGGCGTGGCCGCCTCGTTCGAGGGGACGTACAAGAGCCAGAAAGAGAACAGCCGCCGTTTGGCGGGACTTTTCTTGGCAGGACTCCTCTTGATCTTCCTGGTCCTGTATCACGGCTTCCGTTCGACGCCGACCGTCCTCCAGATCATGCTGAACGTCCCCACGGCCTTCATCGGGGGCATGATCGGCATCTGGCTGACCGGCGGCGTGGTCAGCCTGGCGCATCTCGTAGGGTTCGTCTCGCTGGCCGGCATCGTCTCGCGGAACGGCATCATGCTCATCAGCCACTCGTTGAACCTCGTCCGCAAGGAAGGGCTGCCGTTCGCGCCGGACACCGTGCTCAAAGCGACGCTCGACCGCGTCGTTCCCGTATTGATGACGGCGCTGACGGCCTCGCTCGCGCTCGTCCCGCTCCTGCTCGCCGGCGACGCGCCCGGAAAGGAGATGCTGCACCCGCTCGCGGTGGTCATCTTCGGCGGCCTGACGTCCTCGACGCTCATCTCGCTCTTCATGACGCCGGCCTTGTTCTATCGGTTCGGGAGGAAGGCGGCTCTTGCCGCGTCCGGTCCGGTGGATGTCTAATGGAAGCAGTAACCAATGACGTATGGGCGTCTTATCGCGCTTGCGTGCTGAGCATCTGTTGGCCCGACTCGTGACGGGTGCGTTGTTCGTATCCGTCATGGCCGGAGCTTGGGACGCCTGGTGGCACGGCGTCATCGGACGAGAGAGTTTCTGGTCCCCGCCTCACATCCTCCTGTACGCCTCGACGATGACGGCGGTGCTCGGCGCCGTCATCGGCTGGTGGCAGCATCGGTCTTCCTTATGGAAGAGGCTCGCGATCGTGCTGCTTCTTGTTCCGGCTTCCGCGCCATTCGACGAGCTTTGGCACCGCGCCTTCGGAGTCGAATCGATCGGCAGCCCCATCATCGTCTGGAGTCCGCCGCATCTCGTCCTGATCGGCGCGCTCCTGGGCGGACTCCTGATGCTTCTTCCGATCCTTGCCCGGGATCCTGACCCTGTCTCGAAGCACCTGTTCATGGGGATGGGACTCGCCGCCGCGCTTGAGCTGGCGATGTTCCCCTTGGCGCCCTTCCTGCCGACCGGTCCGTGGCACATGCTTGGGTTTTGGGGAACCGCTCCGCAGGCTGCGGCATTCGCGCTCATTCTCCTGGTCGGGATCCGGATGATGCCGGGCCCCGGAGCCGCCATGACGATCGCCGCCGCCTCGCTCCTGCTGCAAGCCATGACCTTCGGCGAGCAGTTCGGGAACGCATCGCTCGTTCCGCCCCATCCGCACCCGCCGGGCTGGCTCGTCGTTTTCTCGGTCATGGCTGCCGCACTCGCGGTGGACATGACGAGCCGATGGCCCGCTTGGCTAAAAGGCGCGTTGGCGGGCTTCGTGTGGTCAGCGATCCTGTACGGCGCCGGACGCGCATTCGTTCCGCCGGAATTTTCCTATGGCGTCGAGGCTGCCGCCACGGCCGTCGTCGCCGCAGCAGTGGGCGGGGTCATTGCAGGAGCGGGACTGGGCGCTCTGACAATGAACATATCCGGAAAGGCCGCTGGCGTGAGTGCGACTTTCCCCTTGGGGAGAGGCCGCTGAATAAGGCAGTATCGATGATAGTGAACGCCGAATCGTCACCCTACGCTGGGAGCCTGCTGTCCAAGAAAGTCAGCCAGCAGGCACCCAGCGCCACTCATGCGAACGAAAAACTCCCGCGTTAACGGGAGTTTTTCATGGTAGCCCCAAGGGGAATCGAACCCCTATCTGCTCCGTGAAAGGGAGCTGTCCTAGCCGTTAGACGATGAGGCCGCGTCGCTACCTGACACGCTGTCGCTCGCACAGGCTGAGCCTGTGCTCCCTGTCGCGTGTCAGTCGCTCCTTCTTCGCGGCTGGGCAGGCCCAGCCTTGATGGCGGTTCAGGGTGTTTCGCGCGGTCGCGCGAAACGGGTCCTTTGAACAAGCATAATCTAATGGAAAAACCGGGAAGCGTCAAGCTTGACGGTCCGGCCGCGTGCGCTAGGGTGGGGGCGAGGAGGCCGTATGACCTTTCGCATCCTGATCCCGGTCCTTGTGGGCCTCGCGTTCGTCTCGTCGTGCCCCGGCGCTCCCGAGATGGACATGCCGCCCGACGCCGCGTGTCCCGCAGAACCGCCCGATCCCGCGTACGAGATCTGGCGCGGCTACAACGCCGCCGTCTGGGACTTCGCCGGCGACAACGGCATGTCCGGCGATTGGTGGCAGTGGATGCTGGTCCACAAGGACCGCTACCGCGAAGCCTATGTCCGCGCGCGCACCGACCGCCGCATCCGCTTCGAGGTCCGCTACGCCGCGCCCATCGCCTACGACCCGCCCTGGACGAGCGAGGACGAGCACATGCGGGCGCTCGAACGGATGGCCGAGCTCGCGTATCCCGGCTGGGACTTCTCGTTCTCGCTGGACGACGACGAAGCCGAGTTCTTCGCGGTCCTCGGCCACGACGGCACTTCGTACGCGGACGGCGACACCGTCTACCTCGTCTGGGAAGGCATCTTCCTCCACGAGTTCGCGCATCTTCTCGGTATCGGGCATCACTATTGCGGGGCCGACCTCGGCGCACCGTGCCCAGACCGCCCGCCCGGCGAAGGCCGCTGCATCATGGATCGTAATGCTACCACCTGGGGTCCGACGGAACAGTTCGTCCTGAACCTCGGACAGCAGCGCCACGACGACGCCGTCGCCGACGCCGTCGCCGACCTCAATGGCCGTTACCCGGCATCGCTCCGGAACGCCGCACGAAATTCCGAAGATCCGTATCTCGCCGGCCGTCGCTGACGGCCGTTTTTTCATCCATGAAAAAAACCTCACGCGGCCTTGGGGGCGGTGAGGGACTGGCGGAGCTGGGCGATGGCCTTGAAGGTCTGGCTCTTGGCGGTGCCTTCGGCGATGCCGAGCTCCCGGCCGGCCTCGGAGTAGGTGCGGCCTTCGATGCAGACGAGGCGCAGGACGGCGACCTGTCCGGGCGCGCGCGTCTCGAGGTGCGCGATCGCTTCGTGCACCTGCCGCCGGAGCACGGCCTCGTCGGAGAGCGGCGCGGCGCAGATCGGTTCGGCGGCGCGCTCGGGATCGGACATCGCGATCGGCCTGCGCTTGGCGCGGCGCTTGCGGCCGATCGCCTCGTTGACGAGGATGGCCCCGAGCCAGGATCCGGCGAACCGGATCTCGCGCGGCGGCCAGGCTCGGGCGCCCTTGATCCAGACATCCTGGAGCAGGTCTTCGACCTCGTCCGCATCTCCCCGGAGGAAGCGTTTGGCGAGGCTCGTGAGCTTCGGCAGATAGGCGTGGTAGAACTCCGTGAAACCGCCGTCGGCGGGGCGTCCGGCCATCGTCGCCTCCTTTCTTGAAATGTGCGACAATCCGTTGTAGCATTCCCTCTCGACCGCGTCAATATGCGCATCCTCGGCATCGAGACATCCTGCGACGAGACCTCCGTCGCCCTGCTCCGCGTGGAGCGGGGGATTTCGCGCATCGAGAAGCATCTCACGGCCACGCAGGTCCTGAAGCACGCCGCATACGGCGGCGTGGTGCCGGAAGTCGCCGCGCGCCTGCACGCCGAGACGCTCCCGCTCCTCATCGACGAACTCGGCGTCGGCGCGAAGGATCTCGACGGCATCGCCGTCACGCGCGGCCCGGGCCTCATCACCTCGCTCCGCGTCGGCACGGATTTCGCGCGCGCGCTCGCCTACGGCTGGGACCTCCCCATCGTCGGCGTGAACCACATCGAGGGCCACATCGCCGCCAACTGGATCGGCAAGGATGTCTCGAAGGACGCCGCCGCCTACAAGCTGCCCGCCCTCATCCTCGTCGTCTCCGGCGGCCACACCGAACTCATCCTGATGAAGGGCTTCGGCAAGTACGAGCTCGTCGGCTGCACGCTCGACGACGCCGCGGGCGAAGCCTTCGACAAGGTCGCGAAGATGCTCGGTCTCGAGTATCCGGGCGGTCCGGCCGTCGCCAAGCGCGCGCTCGAAGGGGATCCCGCGAAGTTCGCCTTCCCGCGCCCGCTCCTGAACAAGCCGCATTTCGATTTCAGCTTCTCCGGCCTCAAGACCGCCGTGCTCTACACGCTCCAGCGCAAGAAGGCGTGGAACGCGCGGGAAGTGAACGACCTCTGCGCCTCCTTCCAGGCCGCCGCCGTCGAGACGCTCGTCGCGAAGACGATCCGCGCCGCGCGCGCCAAGAAGGCCAAGACCGTCTTCCTGGCCGGCGGCGTCGCGGCCAACCGCCTGCTGCGCGAGTCGCTCGCCGCCGCCGTCGCGAAGGAGCTCGACGGCGTGGCGTG
>DYFX01000069.1 GCA_020724945.1 Candidatus Paceibacter sp. | reverse complement strand
GCGCCGGGCGAGCGGCAGCGAGACGAGGCTGACGGCGAGGAGGATCGCTCCGCCCGCCATGACCGCCGGGATGAACGCGGCCACCGCGATGTTGGCCGGCAGGGCGACGAGCGAATAGTTCCCCGTCATCCAGGCGATGAGCGGCGCGGTCGCGACGGCGGCGGCGACGGTCTGGCTCGCCCATTCCGCGGGCGTCGGCGGCAGGCGACGGAAGACGGTCGCGGCGAGCGGCGGCGCGAGCGTCACGAGCCCGAAGGCGGCGGCGACCGAAAGCTGGAAGCCGCGATCGGCGACGAGGCTCCGCGGCGAAACGAGTCCGACGAGGAGCGCGGCGAGGAGGAGCGCGCGGAGCGGGCGCACCGGACGGCCGAAGTGCCGCCCGGCCTCCACCGCGCCGACCATGACCGCGGCGCGCAGGACCGAGCCCGGATGGCCGGTGAGCAGGACGAAGAACGCGACGACGGCGAGCGCGAGCAGCGTCCGCGCCGCCTTGCCGATCGGCAGGCGCAGCAGCGCGGCCTGCGCGCCGATCAGCACCACGCCGACATTGTAGCCGGACACGGCGTTGAGATGGCTCGTGCCGGTGCGCCGGAAGTCCTCGATCCAGCGCCGCGAGAAGCCCTCGTCGACGCCCAGGAGCACGCCGGCGACCCAGTGCGAGGCGGGCGGGTCGAAGACATCGCCGACGCGGACGACGATGCGCTCGCGCCAGGCCCCGAACGCGTCGGAACGCCGTTCCGGACCGCGGGCGATGTCGGCGCCGACGACGCACAAGACGGCGAGCAGCGCGGCGGCGCAGAGCTCGAAGGTCATCGGGCGTTTCGGCAGGTCGTCGCGCGAGAGGAATCGCATGCGCGCGTCCTAGCGAAGGCGCCGCGCGGATGTCAATACGAAAAAACCGCCGGAGGGCGGTCTAGATGACGCGGGCGAGCGCGGCGATGAGCAGGCGGCCCTTGCCGACGCGCATGCCGGAGAGGAGCGCGAGCAGGCGCGGATCGTCGAAGCGGGGCGCGATCCACTCGTAGCCGGCGAGCTCGGAGGCCTGCAGGCGGAGCTCCTCCGGGCCGCGCCAGGCGACCTCGTAGATGAAGTAGCGCTTGCCCTTGGTGAAGCCGCGCTTGTCGGTGCGGCTCCCCTCGGCGTCGAGATCGAAGGTGCCGACATAGGCGCCCGGAGCGTAGCGCTCGGCGCCGACGCCGATCTCCTCGCCGATCTCGCGCCCGAGCGCGGCGAGCGGAGACTCGCCCGGCTCGATGCCGCCCTGGATGAACATCCACTCGTTCCGGTCATGGACCGACTGGACCATCAGCACGCGTCCGTGGCCGTCGCGGATGACGGCCACGACCGTCGGGCGGTACTCCAAGCCAGCATGCGCCTCGGCGACGGCCTCGGCCGTCGGCTCGATCGCGCGGCGCTCGGGGCTCGGCGGACCCTCGCCCGGCGCCGGGCCGGTCTCGACATCGAGCGCGGCGCGGATGGCGGACGGCAGGTGCGGCTCGCTGTCGGGCAGATCGACCAGGATCTCGCTCTGTCCCTGGATGCCGACGATCCGCGCCTGCGGGAAGCGCCGCAGCAGCCCGGTGACCATCGCGCGGCGGCCCGCGGCGATCCTGGCGGAGTTCTCCTCGGGCGTCGGCGGGCGTTCGCCGGGCTTCACGGGGACGGCGTGGCGGCGCGGCGTGATGACGATCTTCATTTCGGGCTCCTTGGAAAGTGCTGGCTGCTTCATAAACGAAAAACCCGGTCGCGTCAACCGGGCTCCTTTCTTACTTCTTGATGCGGAACTTCTCGGCGCCGTAGGTCTTGAGGTCGCCTTTCATCGCCGCGACGGTCGAGACCTTCACATACGCGTCCGGATCGTTCACGCCCTCGACCGTGGACGCCTCGCAGCCCTCGGCTTCGGTAACGAGCGCCTCCTTCGGGTTCAGCGTCTTGGAGAGCAGGTCGATGCCCGCTTCCTCACGGACGCGGCGCAGGCCCTGGAGCGCGCGGCGCGTGGCGTCGCGCTCGGCCATGCGGAGCGGAAGCGCGAGGACATCACGAAGGAGGGCGGCGGCGGCTTCGAGCTCCTCCATCGTCGAGGCGCTCTCGAGCGCGGCGACGGCTTCGGCGTCCGCCGCTACGCGCGCTTCCGGAATCGCCGCGAAGACGGCTTCGAGATGCCCTTGCGCACCCTTGATGCGTTCCGCGTCCGTCGCCCCGAGCGCTTTCAGGCCGCCCTCGATCATGAACGCCTTGGAGATGCCTGCGAAGCCGGAGAACCCCATGGTGTCCGGGTCCTCGAGCTGGTCGACATGGCCGAGCTCGTGGAGCATCGTCGCGAGATCGAGCGGCGACTCCGGCGCGGGCACGATGGCCTCGGTGCCGAGGACGCCGTGCGAATAGTTCCCGATGCGCTTGTCCGGCACGATGATGTCGGCGCCCTTCGTGTTGAAGACGGCGAGCGCATCGAAGACGCGTCCGTCCTCGGGGTTCGTGAGTTTCAAGGACGAAAGCCGCCTGGCGGCGACGGTCTCGCCGCTGACCGGATCCTCGACCATGTCTCCGGACGCCGAAAACTCCGCCTCGACATCGGCGATCTTCTTCCCTTCGGCGTCGCGGTATTCGTACGCGCGCGTCTCCGGATTCTCGACATCGGCGAGCGGCCGTTCGAAGCTCATACGGCGACGATGTTCACGAGCCGCTTCTTCACGACGATGATCTGCTTCACGGTCTTTCCTTCGAGCGCGGCCTTCACTTTCCCGTTCTGAAGGGCGAGGCGTTCGAGTTCGGCGTCTTCGGCGTCTGCGGGGACGACGATGCGGTCCTTGACCTTGCCGGTCACCTGGAGCGCGATCTCGACTTCGCTCTCGACGAGCAGCGCGGGGTCGTAGGCGGGCCACGGCGCGTGCATGGCGAAGGTCTGATGCCCCAGCGCTTCCCACAGCTCCTCGACGGCGTGCGGCGCGAAGGGCGAGAGGATCTTGAGGAAGGCCTCGTAGTCCGGACGCGAAAGCGCGGCGCCCTCGGCCTCGTTCACGAAGATCATCATCGCGCTGATGGCGGTGTTGAACTTGAAGTGCTCGATGTCGTCGCCGACCTTCTTGATGGTCTTGTGCAGGAGCGCGCGGAGCTTCGGCTCGGTCTCCGCGTCGCCGATCTGGAGCTTCCAGACCTTCTCGAGGAAACGGCGCAGCCCGATGATGCTCTTGGTGTTCCACGGCGCGGGCTGTTCGAACTCGCCCATGAACATCTCGTAGAGGCGGAAGACATCGGCGCCGTGCTCGGCGATGACATCGTCGGGGTTCACGACATTGCCGCGCGACTTCGACATCTTCTCGCCGTCCTCGCCCTGGATGAGGCCGACATCGCGGAACTTCACGGCCGGCTCGTCGAACTTCAGGTAGCCGAAATCATGCAGCGCCTTGGTGAAGAAGCGGAAGTACAGGAGATGCAGGACGGCGTGCTCGGCGCCGCCGACATACAGGTCGACCGGGCACCACTTCTCGATCGCCTCCTTCGACGCGAACATGGCGTCGTTCTTGGGATCGATGTAGCGCAGGAAGTACCAGGAAGAATCCACGAAGGTGTCCATCGTGTCGGATTCGCGGCGCGCGTCCTTGCCGCAGGTCGGGCACCTCACGGCATGGAACGATTCCGAGCGCGCGAGCGGCGACTCCCCCGTCGGACGGAAGTCGACATCGTCGGGCAGGACGACCGGAAGCTGGTCCTCCGGCACCGGCTGCTCGCCGTGTTCATCGCAATAGATGATGGGGATGGGGGCGCCCCAATAGCGCTGGCGCGAGAGCAGCCAGTCGCGGAGATGGTAGTTCACGCGGCGGCTCCCCTTGCCGGCGGACTCGAGCGCGTCCGTGATCTTCTGCTTGGCGTCCGAAGAGGTGAGGCCGTCGAACTCGCCCGAATGCACCAGGATGCCGGGGTCCGTGTAGGCCTCGGAAGGATCGTGCGCGACGCCGGCGGGCGGGGCGATGACCCATTTCACCGGGATGCCGTGGGTTTTCGCGAACGCGAAGTCGCGCTCGTCGTGCGCGGGCACCATCATCACGGCGCCGGTGCCGTAGTTCATCAGCGCGTAGTCGGCGACATAGACCGGGATGTCCGCGTCGGTCAGCGGATGCTTCACATAGGCGCCGGTGAAGACGCCGGTCTTCTCTTCCTGCGCCCCGCGCTCCAGTTCCGTCTTGCGCTTGGCGGCCTCGACATACGCCCCGACGGCGCCGCGCTCCGCCTCGGCCGTGATGCGGTCGACGAGCGGATGTTCCGGCGCGACGACGACGGCCGTCACGCCCATGAGCGTGTCCGGGCGCGTGGTGAAGACCGGCAGCGAGAACTCGCCGTCCGGCAGGAGCCCGCGGAACTCGATCTCGGCGCCTTCGCTGCGGCCGATCCAGTTGCGCTGCATCGCCTTCACCTTCTCGGACCAGTCGATGCGGTCGAGGCCCTCGAGCAGGCGGTCGGCGTAGTCCGTGATCCTGAAGAACCATTGCGAGAGCTCCTTCTGCACGACGGGATTCTTGCAGCGCTCGCACTTGCCGTCGACGACCTGCTCGTTGGCCAGCACGGTATGGTCGTTCTCGCACCAGTTCACCGGCGCGAGCTTCTTGTACGCCAAGCCGTTCTTATAGAAGAGGAGGAACAGCCACTGCGTCCACTTGTAGTACTCGGGCGAGCTCGAGTTCACCTCGCGGTCCCAGTCGTAGGAGAAGCCGAAGCTCTTGATCTGGCGGCGGAAGTTCCCGATGTTGGCGGCCGTGATCTCCTTCGGATGGCCGCCCATCTTGATGGCGTAGTTCTCGGCCGGGAGCCCGAAGGCGTCCCAGCCCATCGGGTGCAGGACATCGAAGCCTTCCATCCGGCGCTTGCGGG
>DYFX01000068.1 GCA_020724945.1 Candidatus Paceibacter sp. | reverse complement strand
GCGACGACCGTGCTGAACCTTTCGGATGTCGATCATGTCTACAGCGCCGACCCGCGCAAAGACCCCAAGGCGAAGCCGCTCGAGTACATCGGCTGGAAGGCGTTCCGCCGCATGGTCGGCAACCGCTGGGACCCGGGCGCCAATGTCCCGTTCGACCCCGTCGCCGCCAAGATGGCCGAACGCATCGGCTTGGAAGTGAAGATGATCGCCGGCCGCGAACTCGCAGAGATCGGCAAGGCGCTCGACGGCAAGCCGTTCAAAGGCACCGTCATCGGTTGACGGGTCGGATGATGCGTGATGGACTTCCTGCACCGGAATGACCGGTAGGAGGTTCGGATGCGTTCATTTCTTCTCTGCGTCTTCCTGTGTCTCGTGGCCGGATGCGCCTCATCCGATGAGGCCGCACGGCCGCCGCTCACGGCGACCGAAGTCCGCTTCCCCGGACTGGGTCTTGCCTTCGAAGTCCCCGCCGACGACTTCGCGGGCCTGCCATGGAGATCGGTCGAGATCCGACGGGATGACATGGGCGGTCAAGTCGCTGATGTGGTCTTGACGGGCGCCGACGGCACGGCCTATGCCGTCGCGATCGAGCGCGATTCCGGAAGCCTGGAAGCGCTCGCGGAGCGTTCGCACGCGGCCGCGCGGCATCGGGAGTGCGCTGACACCGCGACCGTGAGCTGCGGCGAGGTCTGGTTCGGCGAAGCGAAAGGGAAGGAGACGATCAGCAAAGGTTTCGCGCTCCAGATGACGAACGCCTTTTCCGGCAGGCGCTCCCTGCTGATCCGCGGCCATCGTCGCGTCGCCGCCGGCGTCGTCGTGATCGTCGAATTCTGGCTCATGGAGCTCGATCGCGACGCGAATCTTCGATCGTACATCGACCGTGCGGACGCGCTCGCGCGTCTGATCCGCAAGTAGCCCTTGCGGTTTTTTCATTGACACGCGCCCTTCGGAATGCTATGTTCGCGCGTCGTCTTCGGAGGTGATGATGCGCCCTTTCGTATCGATGTGCTTCGTCGCGCTTCTTTCGTCCGCCTGCGGTCCGCACGACGATATCCGCGTCCTGTCCGCGCCGCCGGAGCTCGTCGAGATCTCGTTCGGCGACCGCGGCGACCGCTTGAACTTCCTCTTGCCCGGCCCCGAATGGCGTCGGATCGAGGAGACGCCCTTCCGCGGGTTCCTGTACGGCACGGAGGGGATGACCCTTCGCGTCGTCCTCGTCCTGGACGAGGATCGCCTTGAGGAGACGGCCGCCGCCGCGCGGCGCGACCCCGACGCCGTCGTCCGCGTGCCCGTCGCGAGCCGCGGCTGGCCGTTCATCGGCGCCGTCGTCTCGTACCGCGGCCCGCCGGATCCGCCGTTCCTGGAGGTCTTCCTCCGCAGCTTCAAGGTCGAGCGCAGGTGAAACTGCGCTTTTTTCGTCCGTTGACGCGCGGCCCGATGTCGCATAGCCTGTCGCCAGACCTTTACCTCCAGGAGTCCGAGATGCCCGATCGTCCGCGCCTGTACTTCGGCCACCCCATCAACGCCTACGGCACCCCGCTCCAGAAGGAGCTGATCGCCAGGATCGAGGCCGCCTTCCCCGGCTGGGAGCTGTTCAGCCCCGACGCGCCCGAGCACGACGCCGCGTATCGGGAGTACGCCAAGACCCGCGTCGACGCCGACGGCAAGCCGACCGGCATGGGCTACTTCTTCGAGGTGGTCCTGCCGAAGTGCCGCGGCGGCGTCTTCCTGCCGTTCCGCGACGGGATGTTCGGCAAGGGCGTCTTCGGGGAAGCCGCCTGGCTCCACGAGCGGAAGTTCCCCGTCTGGGAGATCACGCCCGCCGGCCTCATCGTCCCGCTCGCGCATCTCGATCCGGCGCGCTGCCTCACCCGCGAGGCCACGCGCGAGCGCATCCGCCACGCCGACGGCTCCACGAAGCCGTACTGAACGCCCCGTCAGGGCGTTTTTTCGTTTGACGGAACGCGGGCGCTCCTCTAGGTTGGAAGGAGTCCCTTGCACGGAGGATGGAGATGACCCGAATCGTCGCGACGCTCATGGTGCTGGCCCTGGCCGCCTGCGGTTCCGCCTCCAAGGCGGGCCCCAAGACCTCGAACCCGCCGCTCACGCCGGACACGACGGCCAAGAAGACGCCGGATCCGGCGGAGAAGCCCGCCGTCGAGCAGGACGGCCTCACCCTGAAGTTCAACCAGCTCGCCTTCAGGCTGACCCTGACGCCGGCGCCCTGGAAGGGGAACCTCGCTCGCGAGCAGGACGGCTCGACCAGGATCGTCCTGCTGCGCCCCGATGCCGAGGCCGTGCTGGTGCTGATCCCGATCCACGCGCCGGGCGAGAGCGCCAAGGCGATCGCCGACGATCAGCACGCCAAGGCGTCGAAGGAGCCGCACATCACGACCGCGCCGGTCGCGGCCGAGGCGCGCGGACGCCACGCCTTCACGGGCGACCGGACCGACGACGGCGTCGTCTCGCGCACCTACCTCGCCGTCTCGCCGCATCCCTCGATCGCCGACGCCTACATCGTCGCCGTCGCGCAGGTGAAGGTCGACGCCGCCGACGCGTTCCTCGCGGAGGTCCGCGCCGTCCTCGACAGCATCGCCCCCCATCCGTAGCGGGGGCGTTTTTCTTTACGGGCGTGCGCGGTTGACCCGCCTCGGCACGCATGGTACGCAGGACGCGGCACCTTCACCCAGGAGTCCGTGATGCGACATCTCGTCACCGTCCTCATCGCCGTCTTCGTCGGCTGCGCCGCGCCCAAGCGGACGGCCGCGCCCGAAGCTTCCGGTCCGACCTTCCTGCTCGGCGCGGAAGCGCCGTATGTCGCCCTCGACGCGCCCGGCTGGCACCGCACGCCGGGCGAGGGGACCGACCTGCTCCTGCTGCACTGGCACGATCACAAGGGCGACCGCGGCGTCGCCGTCTGGATCAAGGACGCCGACCCCGGCTCCACGGTCGAGGCGGCCATGACCCGCTTCGCCGCCATGCTGCTCGCCATGCCCGTGCTCTTCAGCGGCGTCGAAGCCTCTCCGGTCGAGACGCGCTCGGACGAGGAAGCACTCTTCAGCTTCCGAGGCGTCGACTCCAAGACGAAGACGCGCATGCTCGCGCTCTGCCGGGTCAAGCTCGTTTCGGGCCATGGCACCGCCTATTGGGCGATGATCCTGACCTACGGACCGGAAACGCTCGGGCCGAAGATGACCTTCGAAGCTGACGCGCTCGCCAGGACGCTTCGTATCCTGAAGCCCACGACCCCCTGATTCTTCAGGGGATTTTTTGTCAGCAAGCCTTGACAAAACGATGGGGATATGCTATGATGGCCGTGTCGTTGAGATGGCAAATCGTACCTGACGAGCCATTTCGGCCTTAAAACCCCAAAAACAGACCTTTTTCCAGGAGGAACCATGCACCTCGCACCTGTGGCGTCCGCCACCCCCGACGGCGATGTCCGCATCCACGACCGCTTCCGCGACCTCGCCCCCGACGCCCTGTTCGAGATCGAGGGCGCCGAGGACGCCCACTTCGACCGCCTGGTCGAGACGGTGTCCGAGCGGGGGATCTACCGGAGGTCCGAGACCCCCCAGTACGGCGGCGTCCGCGCCTCCTCCCGCCAGGCGGTCATCGCCGAGGAGGGCGAGCTCGCCCGCCGGAACGGCCGGGGCGCGTCCCTCGAGTCCCGGAGCCACGAGCTCCACAAGAGCCGCCTGCGCCTCGAGCGCCGCGGCCGCTAGACCACCGTCCTCCCGCCCCCACCCGCTTCGGCGCGTGGGGGTTTCGTACATCTTGACGGTTTTCAGGGCTAGAGGTAGCCTCTGGGTAACAACTTCTCGTTTACCGAAGACCATAGGTCGCCCCCGGCTGGGGGCCGTAAGACGGATCTGCCGATCCGCTCCTATCGAGGCGAACGCTGGTGGCGGGTTTTCCGTCATCCCACGCGTCTGCGGTCTCACAAGGAACGCAGATTTTGTTTCAAAGGTCGATCGTGAACTGATTCACGCAGCAGATACATGGCAAAGTCCAAACAACAGAAAGAACTGACCCTCGCGGATCTCACGGGTCAGCTCGAGGGCGCCAAGTCGGTCGTGTTCGCGGATTTCCGCGGGCTCACCGTCAAGGAAGCCACCGAGTTCCGCAACAAGGCCCGCAAGGAGGATGTCCGCGTCCTCGTCGCGAAGAAGACCCTCATGCGCCTCGCCTTCTCGAAGGCCGGCTATGAAGGCGTCGACCCGGCCAAGCTCGAAGGCGCGCTGGTGATGATCACCGGCATGTCCGACGAGGTCGCTCCCGCGAAGCTCGCCGCCGAGTTCTCCAAGGAGCATGAAGCCCTCAAGATCGTCGCCGGCGTGCTCGAGCGCAAGCTCGTCGACGCCGCCGCCATCAAGGCGCTCGCCAAGCTCCCGAGCAAGCAGGAACTCCTGGCCAAGCTGGTCGGTTCCATCAACGCTCCGGTCTCCGGCTTCGTCAATGTCCTGGCCGGCAACCTCCGCGGTCTCGTGCAGGTCATGAACGCGATCAAGGATCAGAAGGCTTCCGCTTAATCACCACGCAACCAAAACGCTATGTCCGAAGAAAAGAATGTCGTCGTGCCGGAGAAGTTCAAGTCTCTGGTCGAGTCCATCGAGAAGCTGTCCGTCCTGGACCTCTCCGAGCTCGTGAAGGTCCTCGAGGAGAAGTTCGGCGTCTCCGCCGCCGCTCCGATGATGGCCATGGCCGCCGCCCCGGCCGCCGCCGGCGCCGCCGCCGAAGAGCAGACCTCGTTCACCGTCGAGCTGACGGATGCCGGCGCCAACAAGATCGGCGTCATCAAGGCCGTCCGCGCCCTCACCAGCCTCGGCCTCAAGGAGGCCAAGGACCTGGTCGACGGAGCCCCGAAGGTCGTCAAGGAAGGCGCTTCCAAGGAGGAAGCCGAGGCCGCCAAGAAGGCCCTCGAGACCGAAGGCGCGAAGGTCACGCTCAAGTAATCGTCGCACCGGAACGAAAAATCCTCCCATCCGGGAGGATTTTTCATTTGATCGGCACCGCGTAGATCGT
>DYFX01000001.1 GCA_020724945.1 Candidatus Paceibacter sp. | reverse complement strand
GCCTTCGATGCCGTCCAAATAGTCGATCTCGGTGCCCGCGAGGTACATCAGGCTCATGGAGTCCACGAGCACGGTCACGCCCTTGATGACGAAGACCTGGTCGATGTCGGGCTTCGGGTCGTCGAAGGCGAGGACCTGGTTGAAGCCGGCGCAGCCGCCGCCGTGCACGGCCAGCCGCAGGGGCTTGCCGCGCGTCTTCTCGTCGGCGTCGCGGAACTCGATGATCTTCTCGGCCGCCTTGTCGGTCAGCGTGATCGGCGTTTCGTGCGCGTCCATGGGAATCTCCTCGGGAAAGGTCCTGTCCGGAGTGTACCACGGAACCCTTGCTTTTTTCCCGTACCCGTGCTATCCTGCGGTGTCTTCAATAAGGAGGCAAAATAAAGGGAAAACATGTTCAAGTCTCATGGAAACCGGCCCCAGGGGGGCGGTTGGAAGGGCGGCAGCGACCGCAAATTCGGCGGAGGCGGAAGCTTCAACCGCCGCGACGATCGCGGGTTCGATCGCCCGCAGATGCACCAGGCCACCTGCGCCTCGTGCGGCAACGGCTGCGAAGTGCCGTTCAAGCCGAACGGCTCCCGGCCGATCTACTGCCGCGAGTGCTTCAAGAAGGACGGGGAGACCTCGTCCGCGCCGATGCGCTTCGACCGCGACGCCGCGCCGCGCCGCGACGATCGCGGGTTCGATCGCGAGGAGAAACGGCTCTTCAAGGCCACCTGCGCCTCGTGCGGCGACGGCTGCGAAGTGCCGTTCAAGCCGAACGGCAGCAAGCCGGTGTACTGCCGTGGGTGCTTCGGCAACGAGAAGGCCGGCGCGACGGACTACAAGGAGTTCAAGCGCTCGGCTCCGACGGAGGACCGCTCCAAGGAGCGGTTCGCCGCCATCGACGCGAAGCTCGACATGATCATCAAGGCGCTGAACCTCTCCGCTCCGGCGAAGCAGGCCGCCGCTCCGGAAGCGAAGAAGGCCGAGACGGCCGCCGCTCCGAAGGCCGAAAAGGCCGTGGTCGTCGAGAAGTCCGCGAAAGCCTCCAAGGCTCCGGCCAAGAAGAAGGCCGCCGCCAAGAAAAAGAAGTAAGGAAGGGAAAAACGACCGCTGAAAGGCGGTCGTTTCGTTTACGGGAGATCGGGCAGGTCCGCGTCATCGAGCGCGGCGAGCTCGTCGTACTGCGCGCGCGTCATCAGGAGGTAGACGGGCTTCGCCTTCGGCTTCAGCCATCTGATGAGCGCGTCGAGGCGCGCTTCCGGAAGCGAGGTGCAGCCGACCGTCGGGCGCCCCTTGCGTTCCAGGTGGAACAGCACGCAGCTGCCGGCGCCCGGCACCGGAGGGTCCGCGTCCGGATCGGCCGCGCCGTTGAGTCCCACGACGATGGTGCGGCTCTTGATGCCGTCCTTGCGGCGCAGCGGACGCGTCCACGACCAGTCCGCTTCGACATCGTTCATGTCCACGATGCGGTTGTAGTGCGCCGAATCGGGGTCGGAGATGCAGGTCATCGTCCGCGTGATCGGCTTCATCGCGCCGCGCGGGGCCTTCTTCAGGCCGTCGCCGAAGCCGTAGACGCCGCCGAGTCGGAAGGCGCCCGCGGGCGCCTTCTTGTCGTTCTCGACCTTGCGTTCCTCTTCGGGACCGCACCAGTCGAGCAGGCCGCGTCCGGCGGCGAGCCCCTTGCGGCCCGTGCGGGCGCTCCAGGCCTTGCCGACGCGTTTCCACGGTCCGTGGCGCTTGCGCTCGAAGCGGTAGAGCGTCGCCTTCGAGGAATCCCACGAAGGCGCGATGCCGACCACGAGCTGGAGGGTGTCCTTGGGGACGACGGGGCCGTCCGCAGGGGCGCAGAAGGAAAGGGCGAGGATCATGAGCGCGTGCATGTCGGCCTCCGTGCCCCAGTATAGCCGACGCTCGCCGTCGGAGGCGAGACATGCGATACTGCGTAGGCATGTGCTTCTCCGCCACGGCCAGTTTCATCGCGGGCGGCGCGCTCGGCGCCACCGGGACCGTCGCCGTCCGGCGTACGGGCGGCTTCCTGCGCCGGCCCATCGCCGCCGTGCCGCTCTTCTTCGGCATCCAACAGCTCGTCGAGGGCGTGCTCTGGCTCTCGCTCGGCTACCCGTGGGTGCAGGCGCCGGCCACGATGGCGTTCCTCTTCTTCTCGCATGTCTTCTGGCCGACCTTCCTGCCGTATGCCGTCTGGAGGGAGGAAACGCATCCGCGCCGCAAGGATGCGCTCGCCTGGTTCGCCTGGTTCGGCGCGGCGGTCAGCCTCTACCTCCTGTACTTCATCCTGCGGGGCCCCGTCGTGTCGACGATCCTCGGCCAAGGGATCGCGTACGATGTGCCGCTGCCGAATCATGCGGTCATCCCGGGCGCCTATGTCCTCGCGACCTGCGGAAGCTGTCTCGTCTCAAGCCGCAAGTTCCTCCGCGTCTTCGGCCTGGCGCTCCTCGCCTCGCTGGGCATCGCCTACGGCTATTACCTCGACGCGTTCGCTTCCGTCTGGTGCTTCTTCGCCGCCGTCTTGAGCTTCATCGTCTTCGTCCACTTGCGGCAGGAACGGGCCTCGCAGTCTTCCGGTTGACGCGTTCCGGAACGGGGAATATCATGGTTCGGTCGATTTACGCCTTAAGGACGATCACGAAACACGCATGGAAGCGCTCAAGATCGAAGGATTGCGGAAGACCTATGAGGGAGGCGTCGAGGCGCTCAAGGGCGTCGACCTTACCGTCGCGGAAGGGGATTTCTTCGCGCTACTCGGCGCCAACGGCGCCGGCAAGACGACGCTCATCAACATCGTCGTCGGCCTCGTCACGCCTTCGGGCGGGACGGCGTCGGTCTTCGGCATCGATCGCGCGAAGGACCCCGACGGCGCGAAGGCGCTGGTCGGCGTCGTGCCGCAGGAATTCAATTTCAACATCTTCGAGACCGTCCGCGAGATCGTCATCACGCAGGGCGGCTACTATGGCATGACGCGCGCGGCCGCGGCGGAGAGCGCCGACGGCCTGCTCAAGGAGCTCGGGCTCTGGGACAAGCGCGACGCGCCGTCCAGGGCGCTCTCGGGCGGCATGAAGCGCCGCCTGATGATCGCGCGCGCCCTCGTCCATTCGCCCAAACTGCTCATCCTCGACGAGCCGACCGCCGGCGTCGATGTGGAACTGCGCCGCGGCATGTGGGACTTCCTCCGCAAGCTCAACGGCGGCGGCATGACGATGCTCCTCACCACGCACTATCTCGAGGAGGTCGAGCAGCTCTGCAACGCGATGACGATCATCCAGCGCGGCGAGGTCGTGAAGTCCGGTTCGGTCCACGGCCTTCTGGCCGAGGCCGACGGCCGGCGCTACCGGCTGACGCTGTCCGCCGCCCCGACCGCAGAACAAGCCGCCGCCATCGGCGCGGACGAGGTCAAGGGCGCCGTCGCGGTCGTCCCGGCGCTCCGCGACGAGACGCTCGACGCGCTCTTCGCGCGCGTCCGCGCCGCCGGCCTCCATGTCCTCGACGCCGCGCACGCGCAGAACCGCGTCGAGGAGCTCTATCTTTCCACCCTCTCCAAATGACTCCCCGCATCACCATCGCCTGGAACGCCTATCGCACGATGATCCGCAAGGAAGCCGTGCGCATCTTCCGGATCTGGCCGCAGACCCTGCTCCCGCCCCTCATCACGCAATCGCTGTACTTCCTGATCTTCGGCGGCTTCATCGGCTCCCGCGTCGGCGAGATGGGAGGCGTGCCGTACATGGCCTTCATCGTGCCGGGTCTCGTGATGATGGCCGTCATCCAGAACAGCTTCAGCAATGTCGTCAGCGCCTTCTTCACCGCGAAGTTCATGCGCAACATCGAGGAGATCATGGTCTCGCCGACGCCGAACTGGGTGGTGCTCGCCTGCTACGCGACCGGCGGCGTCTTCCGCGGCGTCGTGACCAGCGGCCTCGTCTACGCCGTCTCCGCGCCGTTCGTGCCGCCGACGGTCGCGCACCCCTGGGCCATCGCCGTCTTCCTGCTCCTCACCAGCCTGCTCTTCTCGATGGCGGGATTCCTGAACGCCGTCTTCGCCAAGAAGTTCGACGATATCGGCCTCTTCTCGACCTTCGTGCTCGTGCCGCTCACCTATCTCGGCGGCGTGTTCTATTCGGTGCAGCAGCTCCCGCCGTTCTGGCGGACGGTTTCGGGCTTCAACCCCATCCTCTACATGGTCGACGGTTTCCGATACGGCTTCTTCGGCGACGCGGGCATCCCCGTCTGGCGGAGCGCCTTGGTGATCGCCCTGGTCGTCGCGGCGCTGACCGCCCTCAACCTGCACCTGCTGAAGAAGGGGACCGGCATGCGGGCCTAGGCTTGCGGGAGACCGGGGAGTTCCGGTAGGGCGGAGGCATCATTCACGAACGCGCCGAACCCATGCTCGACATCCTCAAGCGCCACTTCGGGTACGATCGGTTCCGCCCGCTCCAGGAGGAGATCATCCGCCATGTGCTCGACGGCAAGGATTGCCTCGCCCTGATGCCGACCGGCGGCGGGAAATCCCTCTGTTTCCAGATGCCGTCGCTCGTCGCCGGCGGACTCACGATCGTCGTCTCGCCGCTCATCGCCCTCATGAAGGACCAGGTCGACCAGCTCCGGACCAACGGCGTGCCGGCGGCCTTCATCAACAGCACGCTCGACGGCGCGGAGATCGAGGCCGTGAAGCGCCGCGCGCTCGCGGGAAGCCTGCGGCTCCTGTATGTCGCGCCGGAGCGTCTCGCCACGCCGGAGTTCCGCGCGTTCCTGCGAGGGCTCGATGTCAGGCTCGTCGCCGTCGACGAGGCGCATTGCGTTTCCGAATGGGGCCACGATTTCCGTCCCGACTATCGGAACCTGACGGTCCTCCGGATGGAGTTCCCCAATGCGCCGACCATCGCGCTCACCGCTACCGCCACGATGGAGGTGCGGCAGGACATCGTGCGCCAGCTGCACCTGCGCGCCCCCCGGACCTTCATCTCCAGCTTCAACCGCCCGAACCTGACCTACGCCGTCGCGCCCAAGAAGAAAGGCTGGGCCGCGCTCTTCGCGCTGCTCGAGAAATACCGCGGCGAGAGCGCCATCCTCTACTGCTTCTCGCGGAAGGATACCGAGGCGCTGGCGAAGGATCTGCGCGCCAGGGGATTCAAGGCGGCGGCGTATCATGCCGGCTTGACGCCGGATCTCCGCGCGCGCACCCAGGACCGCTTCATCAAGGACGAGATCGATGTCGTCGTCGCGACGATCGCGTTCGGCATGGGCATCGACAAGCCGGATGTGCGCCTCGTGGCGCACTGCGACCTGCCGAAGTCCGTCGAGGGATACTACCAGGAGACCGGCCGCGCCGGACGCGACGGCTTGCCGTCGGAGTGCGTGCTGTTCTTCTCGTACGGCGACCGCCGCAAGCAGATGTTCTTCATCAACGGGATGGAACACGGCCCCGCGCGCGAGGAGGCGCATCGGAAGCTCGACGCCGTCATCCGCTACGGCGACCTGAAGTCCTGCCGCCGCCGCTTCCTGCTCTCGTATTTCAGCGAGACGCCCGGCGCCGAAAACTGCGGCGGATGCGATGTCTGCCTCGGCACGACCGTCCGCGAGGAGCCTGTCGCCAGGAAGAAGGCTTCCGTCGTCGCGAACGACGCCGACGCCGCGCTCTTCGAACGCCTGCGCGCGCTCCGCAAGCGCCTGGCCGCCATCCGCCGCGTGCCGCCCTACATGATCTTCGGGGATGTCAGCCTGCGCGCCATGGCGTCCCAGCGCCCCGTCACCCGCGAGGAATTTTCCGTCATCCCGGGCGTCGGCGAGAAGAAGCTCCAGACCTTCGGCGATGTCTTCCTGCAGACCATCCGCGATCATGCCGAGCAGGGGGATATGATAGGCTGATGGCATGAAGATCGCCGTCATCGGCGGAGGCGCGGCCGGCCTCATGGCCGCCGCCGCCATCCGCGAACGCTCCCCCGGAACCGAGGTCTTCCTCATCGAGAAGAACGACGGCCTCGGCAAGAAGGTCATCATCTCCGGCGGCGGGCGCTGCAATGTCACCACGGGCCTGCGCGCCATCCGCGAGGTCCTTTCGAAGTATCCGCGCGGCGGCAAGTTCCTGAATTCCGTCATGCGGCGCTTCCCGCCGGAAGCGGTCCACGCCTGGTTCGAGGCGCACGGCGTCCCGCTCAAGATCGAGGACGACATGCGGACCTTCCCGGTCTCGGACGACGGCCACGATGTCGTCGGCGCGTTCGAGCGCCTGTTCGAAGGTTCTGCCGTGCGCGTGATGCTGAAGCGGCATGTCATCCGCGTCGAGCGGACGGACGGCGGCTACCGCCTCATCTTCAAGGACGGCGAGCCTCTCGATGTCGATCGCGTCATCCTCACCACGGGCGGCCAGGCCTTCCGCCACACCGGCTCGACCGGCGACGGCTACGCGTTCGCCGAATCGCTCGGACATCGCGTCACGCCGCTCGCGCCGAGCCTGAACTCCTTCTTCGCCAAGGAGGCCTGGCCGAAGGAGGTGTCGGGCTTGTCGTTCGCGAAAGCGCGCCTGCGGACGAAGTTCGCCAAGGCGTACGAATTCACGGGGCCCATGCTTTTCACGCATCGCGGCGTCTCCGGACCGGCCGTCTTCGCGCTCTCGAGCCTTATCGCCTTCGAGGCCTACGACGCGAAGGCGCCGATGCGTCTCACGATCGACATCTTCCCGGACATCTCCGAGGACGCGCTGTTCACGAGGCTCGCGGAGCTGTTCCGGGAGCATCCGGCCAAGATCCTGGTGAAGGTGCTCGATTTCCTGGTCTCGCGGTCGCTGGCCGAGACGCTCTGCCGGGAGCTCGGATTGCATGAGGAAACCCGCGTCGCCGAGGTGCCCAAGAAGGACACGCGACGCATCGTCGCCTGGCTCAAAGGCATCCCGCTGACGGTCATCGGACGCGGAGCGGGAGACGAGTTCGTCACCGCCGGCGGCGTCGACCTGAAAGATGTCGATCCCAGGACGATGGAATCGAAGATCTCCCCCGGACTCTTCTTCGCGGGCGAGATCCTCGACATCGACGGCTTCACCGGCGGCTTCAACCTGCAGGCCTCGTGGGCCGCGGGGCGCGTCGCGGGAGAGAGCGCCGTGCTATAATGCGTCGGCACTCCGCACTCATGCGCACGCCACGCCTCATCGGCACGGTCATCCTTCTCGCGACGTTCCTCCCGCGCCTCGTCGCGGCGCAGGCCGCATCGACGCCGCCGCTCCCGGACGGCATGTTGCTGCGCGGCGTTTCCGACGCCAAGGTCTACTATATCCAGGGCGGGGAGCGCCGATGGATCGAGAACGAGCTCGCCTTCGCGGCGCAGGGTTTCCGGTGGTCCGATGTCACCGTCGTGGATGATGGGACGCTCGCCGCCTATCCCGAAGGCGCCGCCATCATCGAAGCCGTCGCGCTCGGCCTTCCGCTCGAACGGGCGCTGCTTCCCGATCTCGCGCCGGTCGCAGCCTACGACCTGCGCTACGCCACGATCGACGGCAAGACGGCGCTCAAGTTCACCGCCACCTTCTGGAACCGCGGCAAGGGCGCCTTCGAACTGAACGCGCATGCGGATCAGGACGGCGACGGAGACCACCCCGCCTCCCAGCGCATCTTCCATTCCGACGGCGCCACGCGCGATGTGCCGGTCGGCACGCTTTTTTGGCACGAGATCCACGCCCACTATCACTACGACGATTTCGGCGAATACCGGCTTGAGATGATCCGCCCCGATGCGGGCTCCGGCGCCTTCGGTTCCGTCCTCACGCAGAAGACGACCTTCTGCATGCGCGACGACACCGCGATGGCGCCGGCGGCGGAGGGACCCGACCAGCCGCGAACCTACGGAGGCTGCGAGGGCGGGCGCCAGGGCGTCTCGGTCGGATGGGCGGATGTCTATCCGTACTCGCTTCCCGACCAGTATTTCGATGTCCACGGCCTGCCGGCCGGCGTCTACGCGCTTTCGTTCCGTATCGATCCCTCGCGGCACTTCACCGAGAGCCGCCGCGACAACAATGTCAGCGTCACCTTGGTCCACCTCGACCCCGCCGCCCGGACCTTCCGCGTCGTCGCGGACATGTCGCCGTACGCCACGGCGAGCAACCGTTATCCTGAACACATGCTCGTGCGGGCGGAGGGCGACGGCAAGGTGTATGTCGTGAACGGAGGCAAGAAGCGGCACCTGAAGGACGAGGCCGTCTTCGCCTCGTACGGCTACGCCTGGAGCGATGTCCATGTCCTGCCACGCGGCGTCGTCGACGCGATCCCGAACGAGCGGCTCGTCCGCATGCGCGGGGCGCCGCAGATCTTCCTGCTCAACGACGCGCTTTGGCGCCGGCGCCTGCTCGATCCGCAAGTGATGGCCTCGTACGGCTGGACGAACGCTCCCGTGGCCGAGGTCACGGAAGCGGAGTTCGCGAGCTACCCCGAGACCGACCTGATCGTCCGCTCCGGCGAAGCGTATTCGCTGAACATGAAGATCCACCTCGGCACGCACGACTCCCTGCGCGCCAAGGGCTACGACATGTCGTCCGTGCATCTCGTGAACGATTTCGATTTCAAGGCGTACGGCACCGGCACGGCCGCGCGCGATCTGGCGGTGCCGTGGGATATCGCCTTCCTCCCTGACGGAGACATGCTCGTCACGGAACGCTCGGGGACGCTCCGCCGCATCGGCCGGAATCCCGCCGCCATCTCCGTACCCGATGTCCTGCATACCGGCGAGGGCGGCCTCATGGGCATGGCCCTGCACCCGGACTTCGCGGTCAACAAGCTCGTGTATCTTTATTTCACGACCGCCGAGAACGGCCAGCGCAACCGCATCCAGCGTTTCCGCCTGGAGGACGACCGCCTCGTCGAGGACAAGATGATCCTCGACGCGATTCCCGCCGCCATCTACCACGACGGCGGACAGATCGCGTTCGGTCCCGACGGCATGCTGTATGTCACGACGGGCGACGCCAACTCCCCGGACCTCGCGCAGGATCTCTCCTCGCTCGCGGGCAAGACCCTGCGGCTCACGCCGGAAGGCGGCATCCCGTCCGATAATCCGTTCGGTTCGTATGTCTGGTCGTACGGCCACCGCAACGCGCAGGGCATCGCCTGGGACGCGCAGGGCCGCATGTGGCAGACGGAACATGGCCGCTCCGGCGCGCTCTCCGGGTACGATGAGCTCAACATGATCGAGAAGGGCAAGAACTACGGTTGGCCCGCGATCCAGGGCGACATGGGCGTCGCCGGCATGGAGCGGCCCGACCGCCATTCCGGCGCGAATGTCACCTGGGCGCCTTCGGGCCTGGCCTTCGTCGACGGCAGCCTGTTCTTCGCGGGACTCAAGGGCGAGACGCTCTACGAGGCGCAGATCGACGACGCCGGGAACATCACCGCCTTCCATGAGCACTTCAAGGGCACCTACGGGCGTCTGCGCGCCGTGAGCGTGGGACCTGACGGGCTCTATGTCAGCACCTCGAACCGCGACGGCCGCGGCGTGCGGCGTGCCGGCGACGACAAGATCGTCCGCGTGCATCCTGATTTCCTGCGCTGATCATGCGCCACTCCGTCGAGTTCCACGACCGATATCTCAAAAACGGCGGGTGACCGCCGTTTTCGGTTTCAGATCGTGCGGCTGTCGTACGCCCAATGCAGGAGCGCTTGGCGCTGTTTCGGGCGGCAATGGAGCGCGCCCGGTTTGCAGCCCTTCTTGATCTGCGCGGCATGCCGCCGCATCATCTTCCAGCGCTTGATCTGTCGGGCGTCCTCTTCCGGCAGCCGGCGGCCCATCCAGTAGCGGCAGTACCATTGGAACCAGCCGCGCGGATCGTCGGGGTGGATCCAGCCTTTGCGCCGCCATTCGGCGAGCGGCTGGCTGGCGTCGACCTTGAAGAAGTTCAGTTTCGGATCCTTCTTCGCGGGCGAGAGTTTCGCTTTCGCGAACCAGGAGGCCGGGAATTCCTTGCGGCAATCGGTCATGTACTTGCCGCCGAAGACGCCGAGCGCGAGCACCTCCTTCGGCGTGAGATCGGGCTTGAAATCAGGATCGAAATCACGCCCCGGGCGCGCCGTGAGGCGGTAGCGGTATCCCTTCTGCATCCGATCGTGGACGACGACGGTCTTCACTTCACTTCGATGATGAGGTATTCGACGCGCTTGCCGCCCGCGTCGATCGCCACGCGCTCGCCCGCCTTGCGGCCCATGAGGGCGGCGCCGAGCGGGGAGAGGTACGAGATGCTGCCGGAGCCAGGGGCGGCTTCCTGCGAACCGACGATGTCGAAGACGCGCGTCTTGCCGTTGACCTCGACGGTGACGGTCGCGCCGATGCGGGCGCTCCCGTCCTTGGCGGCGCCGTGCGCGATGGGAACGGCGTTCTTCAGGCGGTCCTTGATTTCCAGGACGCGCGTGTCGAGGCCGAGGAGCCTGCCCTTGGCGGCCGAGTACGCGAAGTTCTCCGAGAGGTCGCCCATCTCGCGGGTGCGGCGCAGCTCCTCGACGGCGCGCGGACGCACATGCGTCTCGATGCGCTCGAGCTCCTCCTTCAGCTTCCGGATGGCTTCGTGCGTCAAGTGATAATCGGCGGGGCCGGGCGCGTACTTGCCGGGTTTTCGTTTCGGGACCTGCATAGGTGTATGATGCCGATGATACCATATGCCTATGACTTCCCAAGCGATCCTCGGCGGCGGCTGTTTCTGGTGCACGGAATCCATCTTCAAGGAGCTGAAAGGCGTCCTTTCGGTGATGCCCGGCTATGCCGGCGGCGAGAAACCCTCGCCGACCTACGAGCAGGTCTGTGCAGGCGATACTGGCCATGCGGAGGTCATCCGCGTGGAATTCGATCCCTCCGTCATCACCTACCAGGATATCCTGAAGGTCTTTTTCGCCACGCACGACCCGACCACGCTGAACCGCCAAGGCAACGATGTCGGCACGCAGTACCGCTCGATCATCCTCTATGCCGACGAGAAGCAGAAAGCCGACGCCGAAGCCGTCATCGCCGAGCTGAAGGCGGCAGGCGGCTACGGCGGGCGCGAGGTCGTGACGGAACTGAAGCCTTTGGAGAAGTTCTGGGACGCCGAGGACTATCACCGCGACTACTACGCCAAGAACCGCGGGGAGAACCCCTACTGCCAGCTCGTCATCGACCCGAAGCTCAAGAAATTCCGGGAGAAGTTCCGGAGCCTCCTGAAAGGATGAGTCGAGCGCCGGGGTAAGGGTTCACGGCGGAGGGCGTCTGGGGTAGAGTATCGCGTATGAAAGGACGGCTCGTCACCCTCTTCGCCGGGACAGCGCTCATGATCGTCGGGTTGACGATCCTGTGGCCTTCTTCGCGTTCCGCCGAGGGTCGTCAGGACGCGGAAACCGGCGCGGCGCCGATGGACGCGCCGTCCGTGCCCGCGGCGCCCGAGCGACCGTTCGACCGCGTCGAGATCCCGCCGCAGGCCACCTTCAGCGTGCTGATGGAGGACTCCGGCGTCTCCGGTTCCGACGCCGCCGCCATCTATGCCGCCTCGAAAGACATCTACGACCTCGCGTCGATCCGCGCGGGCAAGGCCATCGATCTCTACCGCGATGGGGAAGGCGGCGCGCTGGTCGAGCTCGTCTACGCCATCAACGACGAGGAGGAGCTCCATGTCCGCAAGGAAGGGGACGCCTGGGTCGCCGCGAAGGAGACGATCGCCTACGAGATCCGCGTGAAGACCGTCGAGGGCGAGATCGAATCGTCGCTCTACGCCGCCGCGCTGGCGCAAGGCATCGACGAGCGCGCGGTCATCGCCATGGCCGGCGTGTTCGAATGGACCATCGACTTCGCGCAGGATGTCCGCGTCGGCGACACCTTCAAGTTCATCTACGAGGAGCGCTGGCGCGACGGCGCCTACGCGATGCCGGGGGATGTGCTGGCGGCCGAATATGTGAACGCGGGCACGGCCTACCGCGGCTACCGCTTCGTCGATTCCGAGGGTGAAGAGGGCTACTACGACGAGAAGGGGATGTCGCTCCGCAGGATGTTCCTGAAGGCGCCGCTCGCGTTCAAGTACATCACCTCCGGCTTCACGACGGGCCTGCGCTATGTCGCCGCCTTCAACACTTCCACCGGACACCGCGCCATCGATTACGCGGCCTCCGCCGGCACGCCCATCCGCTCGACCGCCGACGGGGTCGTCTCCTTCGCGGGCTGGGACGGCCCTTATGGCAACAAGGTCAGCGTCCGCCATAACGGCACCTATTCCACCAACTACGCGCACATGTCGCGCATCGCCGTGAAGCGCGGGCAGAAAGTCGCGCAAGGGCAGGTCATCGGATATGTCGGCTCGACCGGCTTCTCGACCGGCCCGCACCTGCACTACGAGATGGTGAAGCACGGCGTCAAGATCAACCCCATGCGCGAGACCTTCCCCGGCACCGACCCCGTACCGGACGCCGAGCGCGCGGCGTTCGATGAAGTCGTCCGTTCCTGGCAGGACAAGCTCTGACCCGAACGGCGTGGTACAGTGATCCCGTATGCGGCGTCTCATCCCGATCTTCCTGCTCGCGGCCGCCCTGGCGGTTTCAGGGGCCGTCTTCCTGCTCTGGCGACGCGGCCCGGCCGTGAAGCCTCCCGCGACCGTCGGTCCGCCCATCTTTTACGGCACGCTGCCGACGGCGGAGGAGCTTCTCGAGGAACGGGCGGAGTCCGCGACAGACACCGGCATGACGGGCGAGGAGCTGCGGATGGAACAGGTCGCCGCGCCTTCGATCGGCTACCTCCCCCCGCCCACGCGCAACCTGACGGGCAGCGCCATCGGGCGCCAGCGCGTGCCGTTGCCGGAGGCCATCGGCGACATCAACGAGATCCACTACCACACGCCGACCTTGACGCTCCTCATGGCCGTCACCGAACCGGACGGATCCCGTTCGCTTTGGAAGCTGCCGGAGGACGGCCGCGCCGAACGCGTCTTCAAGGCGAGCTCCGAGCGCGGCGAGATCCGCATCCACGCGGACGGAAAGGGCGTCGTCTATCTCCAGATCGACAATCCGGTGCGGATGTACCGTTCCGCCGACGGTTTCGCGACCTGGCACAATGTCATCTCGGATGTCGCGATGTTCTGGTCGATGGCGGACGACGGCAAGGGGACCGTCTACGCCACCACGCACGAGCGCAATCGCGCCGTGCTTTACCGCAGCCCGAACGACGGCTTCAACTGGGAGCCGTGGATCGACTTCCAGGCGCTCTTCCCGCAGTACGCGCGCACCTACGGCGAGGGCGACGACCGCTACATGCTCCGGCACCTGCACGGCGTCATCTACGACAAGGCCAAAGAGCAGATCGTCGTCGGCACGGGCGATGTCGCGCGTTTCGCCTTCATGTCGCCCGACAGCGGCGCGACCTGGCGGCAGGTCTGGGACGAGGGCTTCACGGCCTCCATTGCGATGTCCGGCGGCTTCCGCTGGCTGCTCGGCCCCGATCAGCTCCACGGGCATGGTTTGGCCGTCTACGACGCGGCGGAAGGGACGACGCGGGAAGTCTGGAACCCGATCCCGCACGGCTACGCCGGCTATGTCTACAGCCTGCTGAATGTCAACGGCATCTACTACGCCGCCATCCATACCGAGGCGAACGAGGTCGAGGAAGTGGTCCCGAAGTTCGGCGTCATCGTCTCGCCGGACGGGGAAGCGTGGTACCCCTTCCTCGAATACGGCCCGCTCACGAACCACGCGCGTACGGACATCTGGCTCGCTTCGGCGCCGACCGTCGTCTACGCCAGCATCAACGGCGCCCTCTACGCCTTCCGGCCGCTGGAACCGGAATGGTTCGCTGATAAGCAGCCGTTCTGAAGCGACGAAAAAGGCGCCCTGGAAGGGGCGCTTTCGTTCAGAGGCGGATGCCTCTCATTTCCCGTCGATCTCTTCCTGCAGGCGGAACCACTCCTTCTCGTACGCCGCGAGCTGCTCGTCGAGCTCCGTGAGGCGCGTGCGCTTGTCGGGGGCGTAGTCCGTAGGATTCTCGAAGTAGAACTTCAGGATCTCGCCGCGCTCCTTGTCGAGCGCCTTGATGCGCTCCTCAAGCTTCTGCTGGCGCCGGCGGCGTTCCTTGGCGGCGAGATGCGCCTCGCGTCGCGCATCGGCGTCGTCGTCCGTCGCGGGCGCGTCCTCCTCGGCCAGCGCGACATCCTCGTCCATGGCGTCGGCGAGGTCTTTCAGGTAGTCGCCGTATTCGCCCGGATACTGCCGCGCGCGTCCGTCCCGGATCTCGAAGATCCGCCGCGCCACGCGGCGGATGAACGCCTGGCTGTGGCTCACGAAGACGACCGTGCCCGGCCATTCGGAGAGCGCGTCGGCGAGGGACTCGGAGGTTTCCGCATCGAGATGGTTGGTCGGCTCGTCGAGCAGCAGGACATTGTGCCGCGCGAGCAGGAGCCCGGCCAGACAGAGACGAGCGCGCTCGCCCCCGGAGAGCACGCCGGTGAGCTTCTCGAGATCGTCGTCCTTGAACAGGAAGTCGCCGGCCATCTTGAGGACGGCCTCGTTCGGCGTGTCCGGCGCGGCCGAACGCAGCAGGTGCTTCATCACGGTATCTTCCGGCTTCAGCGCCTGCTCGACATGCTGGGCGTAATAACCGATGTCGGCCTTGTGCCACCACTTGCACCGGCCTTCGATCGGAGGCAGGACGCCCGCGAGCGTCTTGAGGAGCGTCGATTTGCCCATGCCGTTGCCGCCCAGGATCGCCACATGATCGCCGCGCAGGAGATCGAAGGCGACGCCCGAGAGCACCGCGCGGCCGCCGTAGCCCGCGGAAAGCCCCTCGACGCGGGCGGCCACGCCGGGCGGCACATGCGGCATCGGGATACGGATGGCGGCCGTCGGCAGGAGGCTCTCGATGTCGATATCGATCATCTTCGAGATCTGCTTGAGCTTCGACTGCACCTGCTTGGCCTTCGAGGCCTTGTAGCGGAAGCGGTCGACGAACGCCTGGATGTGCTCGCGCTCGCGGGAGATCTTCTTGTTGGTCTTGAGCGTGAAGGCGCGCGCCTGGGCCTTGCGTTCCAGGTACGCGCTCGGCGTGCCGGGCTGGAAGACCAGGCGCCCGCGCTCGATCTCGGCGGTGCGGTCGCAGACCGCGTCGAGGAAGGCGCGGTCGTGGGAAGTCACGAGGAACGCCCCTTTATAGGACTTCAGGAAGCGCTGGAGGAGCAGGAGCGTCGGCAGGTCGAGATAGTTGACCGGCTCGTCGAGCACGAGCAGGTTCGGGTCCTCGAGCAGCATGGCGATGAGCTTGAGGCGCATCTGGAAGCCGCCGGAAAGCGACGCGGCCGGTTTCTCGAGATGTCCGCGGCGCAGGCCGAACTGGGCGGCCATCTTGGCGCACGCCCACTCGGGCCGTCCGCTCTTGCGCGTCAGATAGGCCATCGCGGTCGCGTCCTCGGGCATCGCCTCGTGCTGCGCGACGGCGCCGAGCCGCAGGACGGGGAAGCGGCGCGCCTCCCCGGTATCGGCCTCCTCCTGGCCGAGCAGGATCTTGAGCAGCGTCGACTTGCCGGCGCCGTTGCGCCCGATGAGCGCGATCTTCTGGCCCTCCGCCACGGTCAAGGAAACGCCGTCGAGAATGACGGCGCGGCCGTAGCTCTTCCGGATGGCGGACAGCTCGAGCAGGGTGCGCATAGCGCTCCAACCTACCGCGTTTTCGGGGTCCAGGCAAGGCTCCCGGGCCGACCGCGGGTTATCCTCTAGCGCGCATTTCCACGAACATTTAAGCTGGGGTTTCCGCATGGCGCGCAGGCCCGGTGTTATCCACACGGAATGGGCGCACGGACACAACAGCTAGTGGTATACTAGGACCGCATGACACAAGATGTTGTGAAATGCGGTCCCTGGCTTTTTCAAGGGCAGGGCACGAAACGCAACCGTCTATGAGCACTTCCAGGATCCTCACGCCGCGCAAATTCTACCGTCCCTTCGAGTACCAGCATTACTTCGAATATTTCCAGAAACAGAACCAGGCGCACTGGATGCCGACGGAAGTGCCGATGGAAGCCGACATCGCCGACTACCGCTTCCGCCTCTCGCCCGAAGAGAAGAACCTCATCGTCCAGATCCTCCGCTTCTTCACCCAAGGCGACATCGAGGTCAACAACAACTACAACACGCATCTCATCCCGGCCTTCCCGAAGCCGGAGATCAAGATGATGCTCTCGGCCTTCGCCGCCATGGAGAGCATCCATGTCTGGGCCTACTCCTACCTGAACGATTCCCTCGGCCTGCCGGAACGCGAATATTCCGCCTTCCTCGAATACGAGGCGATGCGGAACAAGTACCAGTATCTCCAGGATTTCAAGACCGATTCCGTCGAGGAGATCGCCCTGAATCTCGCGGTCTTCGGAGCCTTCATGGAAGGCGTCAGCCTGTTCTCCAGCTTCGCCATCCTGATGAACTTCCCGCGCATGGGGAAGCTGAAGGGCGTCGGGCAGATCGTCACCTGGAGCATCCGCGACGAGAGCCTGCACTCCAAAGGCGTCTGCCATCTCTTCCGCGACCTCATCGCCGAGAACAAGCAGGTCTGGACGCCGGCGTTCCAGGAACGGCTCTACGCCGCCTGCGAGGAGATGGTGCGCCTGGAAGACAGCTTCATCGACACCTGCTTCTCGATGGGCGAGGTGCCGGGACTCACGGCCGACCAGGTGAAGGCCTACATCCGCTATACCGCCGACAAGAAGCTCCAGGAGATCGGGCTCGAAGCCCGCTACCGCACCGCCAACCCGCTGCTCTGGCTCGACACGATGGTCAACGCCAAGGAGCACACCAACTTCTTCGAAAACCGCGCGACGGAATACGGCAAAGGCGCCATCCTCGAGGATTGGGCCTAAGGCATCCGCGTCGCGTCCGCTTACTCATCGTCACCTAAGAGCAAGCCTATGCCGCGCCACGCTTCCGTCATCGACGCCCTGTCCAACAACGACCTCGCCGACGCCCGCGACATCCTTCTGGAAGCGACGCTGGCCAAGACGCAAGGGCGCGGCAGCTGGGATTCGCCGCAGTACCGCGGCGACGCCGACATCCAGCGCAAGATCGTCACGCGGCCGGAGCGCAACGCCCTCCTGACCTATTTCGGCCTGGAGAACCTGCGCGACCGTTACTTCCTGAAGGACGCGAACGGCCAGATCGTCGAGGATCCGCAGATGTTCTTCTCGCGCGTGGCCTGCGGCATGGCCCGCGGCGACGCGGCGCACGCCCAGCGGCTCTACGACGCGATGTCGATGAACTGGTTCATGCCGGCCACGCCGGTCCTGACCAACACCTACACCAACCGCGGCCTGCCGATCTCGTGCTTCCTGAACACCGTTCCCGACAGCATCGAGGGCATCTACGAGGGCTACACCGAGAACGCCTTCATCTCCAAGAACGGCGGCGGCATCGGCACCAATTGGTCGGAGCTCCGCGGCCAGAACGCGCCGCTCTCGATGGGCGGCACCTCTTCCGGCGTCATCCCGTTCATCAAGGTGATGGACTCGTCGATCATCGCCGTCTCCCAGGGCGGCGTGCGGCGCGGCGCCGGCGCGGCGTATCTGCGTGTCGACCATCCGGACATCGAGGAATTCATCGACATCCGGAAGCCGGTGGGCGACATGAACCGCCGCTGCCTCAACACCAACCACGGCCTCGTCATCACCGACGAGTTCATGAAGGCGGTCGAGGAGAAGCGCACCTACCAGCTCATCGACCCCAAGCGCCAGGTCGCGGTGAAGGAGCTCGACGCCACGGAAATCTGGCGCAAGATCCTGAAGACGCGCGTCGAGACGGGCGAGCCGTACCTGCTCTTCATCGACACGGTCAATCGCGCCGTGCCGGAGCATCACAAGGAGAAAGGCCTCTTCATCCAGCAGAGCAACCTCTGTTCGGAGATCACCCTGCCGACGACGCACGACCGCACCGCCGTCTGCTGCCTGTCGTCGCTCAACCTCGAGCGCTTCGACGAGTGGGAGCCGCATGCGGAATCGCTCATCGCCGACGCGGTGCGCGCGCTCGACAATGTCCTCGACAACTTCGTCGAGACGGCCGACCCGAAGTACTACGCCAAGTCGATCAAGTCCGTCCTGCACGAGCGCTCCATCGGCCTCGGCGTCATGGGCTACCACGGCTACCTGATGTCCAAGAACCTGCCGTTCGAGAGCGTGGCGGCGCGCGGCATCAACAAGAAGATCTTCAGCCTGATCCACAAGCACGCCAAGGCCGCTTCGCGCGCGCTGAAGGAAGAGCGCGGCGCTCCGCTCGATGGCGGCGACCAGCGCAACAGCTACATCCTCTCGATCGCGCCGACGGCGTCCATCAGCTTCATCTGCGGCGAGGCCACGCCCTGCGTCGAGCCCATCACCGGCAACGCCTATCTCCAGAAGACGCTCTCGGGCAGTTTCCTGGTGAAGAGCCGGCATCTGGAGAGGCTCTTCGAGAAGAAGGGCATCAACACCACCGAGACCTGGAAGAAGGTCATCGCCGCCAAAGGCTCCGTCCAGCACATGGAGGAGCTGACCGACGAGGAGAAGGCCGTCTTCCGCACCGGCTACGAGATGAACATGCGCGAGATCGTCCAGCAGGCGGCCGACCGCCAGCCGTACCTCTGCCAATCGCAGTCCATCAACCTCTTCTTCCCGACGCCCATCAGCGGCAAGTACCTGCACGACGCGCATTTCCTGGCCTGGAAAGCCGGCGCCAAGAGCCTCTACTACCTCCGTTCGGCCGCGCCGATCGAGGCCGACGCCATCGATAACGCGCAGGTCAAGGTCCAAGCCCGCGACTTCGCCAACGAGGAGTGCGCGGTCTGCCAGTGAGTTCCGGAGCGCCCCGCGAGGGGCGTTTTGGTATACTGCCCGCATATGCGGACGACGATCGACGACGCGATGCCCTTCGAGGCGGAACTCCGCACGCACCCGCGGGCGCGGCGCCTTAGCATCCGCGTGCATCCCGGCGGCCGCACGCTCGTGACCGTGCCGCGCGGGGCGTCCTGGGCGTCCGTCCTGCGCTTCATGCGCGTGCAAGCCGACTGGGTCGCGCGCACCTCCGAAATCATGCGCCGGATCGCGCCGCGACCGACCAGGGCGCAGGCGCGCGGCGACTACCTGCGCCACAAGGAGGCCGCCAGGCGCCTCGCCTACGCGGCCATCGCGCGCTACGCGCCGGCCTACAGCGTGAAGGTGAGGGCCGTCTCCGTGCGAGACCAGAAATCCCGCTGGGGCAGCTGCTCGCGCGACGGGCGCCTCTCGTTCAACTATCGCATCGCGCTCCTGCCGCCGCGCCTGGCCGACTACATCGTCGTGCACGAACTCTGCCACCTGCTCGCCTTCGACCATTCGCCGCGCTTCTGGGCGCTCGTCGCGAGGACGATTCCCGAGCACCGCGCGCTTCGGAAGATGCTGCGCCAGGAACATCCCATCGGCGCCTGATCGCACGGACGAAAAAAAGACGGGGCCTAGGCCTCGTCTTCGTCTTTGGGGTGGCGGAGCTCCTGGATGCGCGCGTCCTCGATGAGGTCGACGCGTTCGGAGAGGGGGATGGGGCGGCGGCGATGCAGCTCGGCCTTGATCTTGCCGATCAGCCGCTTGCGTTCGCCGGCGTCCCGGATGCCGGCCTCGTCGAGCGCCTTGTGCACATGGCCGTCGGGCGCGCGCTTCAGGTCGAGCGAAGGGGCGAGCCGTGCGGCCGCGTCGGCGAGCGCGTCGACGCGCGCGCGTTCGGCGGATTCCTGCGTCATGGGCGATTCGAAGCGCATATGGTTCGAGGGTACCGCATGGCGGCCCGCGGCGCTAGCGCGACTCCTTGATGACATAGGACCTGCGGATATCCGCATCCAGGCTGGAGAACCCGTAGGTCTCGGACGCCTCGTCCTTGCGCATCGCTCGCGTCAGCACGAACGGCGCGCAGGCGAAGTCGCTGAAGCAGTGCCAGCTGACATCGACGAGCTTCTGTCCGGGCGCGAGCTTGATCTCGACGGTCGTGCGAGCCTCATCGGCGAACGCGGTGCCGCGCCCCCGCCCGTACAGGGCATCGAACGCGACCACGGTCGCGACCACCACGACGAGCGCAAAGGACCATTTCAGGGCTTCTTTCTTCGACATGGCGCCTCCTGGCACGAGGATACGGCCCGTCGTCCCGTTTGTCCACAAGCCAGGGGCCGCGACACGGCGTAGAGTGTGCCTCCGGAGGTCTTTGCCATGTCCTCGTTCGAACCGATCGACCTGTCCGAATTCGGCCGCCGCACGGGCCTCGACATGCGCGAGTACGCCCGGATGTCCGGCGCCGACCGCATCGTCTCGCCCCGCCAGATCGTCGACGCGCGCCACATCGTGAACATGCGCCTCGATTACCTCGTGCGCCTGCTGGAGAGCGTCCCGCTGCAGGGCGACCCGGCGCGGAAGCCGTACGCCGGCTGCCGCATCGACCGCTACCGCATGGACCCGCGCATGTCGAAGGTCGGACAGACCTTCGTCGAGCGCCGCAAGATCAACGACCTGCACGAGCTGTTCACGGCGATGTTCGAAGGGCACGATGTGCCGTACGGCATCGCCAAGAAGGGCGCCGCGCTCATCTTCGGCACGACGGCGGCAGGGGACCGGGCCATCGCCCAGTATCTGCCGCCCATCGTCGAGCAGATCGGCAACCGCCACGCCGTGCTCGACGGCATCCACCGGTTCTCCTACACCAAGGGCGCCGGCACGACGCTCGAGATCGTCAAGATCACCGACCCGCGGGAGGCCTTCCCGTGCGACCTGCGCAAGTGGAGCTCCATCCGGGCGGTCGACGCCAAGCCGCCCAAGGACCAGCGGTTCTTCAACCTCCGTCCGGACCTCTTCCGCGACCTCAAGCATGTCGGCATCGACGGTTAGCCTCTCCCGCGCCCCTGCGCGGGATTTTCGTTACCGAAACGCGCGGCATCCGTAGGACTATGGTAGAATGGACCTAGAAATTAAGCTCCATCGTTCTATGACGAACCTCGTCGCATACTTCAAGCAGAAGCCGAAGACGGCCCTGGCGCTCCTCGTGGCCGCCCTCGTCGTCGCGGTCGCCTGGCAGTCGTTCCGCGTGATGCCCTACGCCGTCACGCAGGAACGCGGCCTGTCCTCGATCGGCGTTTCGGAGGATTCGTACGCCTACGGCGAAGCGTCCGGCGGCGGAATGCCCGGCAAGATGGCGCCCAGCGTCGCCCCGATGCCTCCGGCGGACTATGACGGCCGCAGCGCGGCGATGATGTATTTCCCGACGCCGCAGCCGACGGCCGGGCAGACCGCCGCCGAGGTCGACCAGAAGATCGTGAAGAACGGCTATCTCCGCATGCTTGTCGAGAAGGTCGCCGACGCGGCGGCCGACATCGGCAAGATCGCCGTCGAGCGCGGCGGCTTCGTCCAGAGCTCGTCCGTCACCGAGCGCGGCGACGGCAGCTACGGCGGCGAGGTCAGCGTGCGCGTGCCGGTCGAGAAGTTCGAGGAGGCGATGTCCGCCATCAAGGGGCTCGCGACACTCGTGAAGCACGAGACCGCCACAGGACAGGATGTCACCGAGCAGTACACCGACCTCCAGGCCCAGCTCCGCAACGCCCGGGCGCAGGAGGAGGTCTATCTCGAGATCCTGAAGCAGGCCCGCACCATCGAGGACATCCTCAAGGTCCAGGAACGTCTCGGTTCCATCCGCTCCGTCATCGAGTCGTATGAGGGCCGCCTGAAGTACCTCGAGAACACGACATCATACTCGACCATCTCGGTCTCGCTGGAGGAGGAGGCGACGGTCCGCGCGCCCACCAAGGAGTTCCGCCTCGGCGCCATCTTCCGCGGCGCCGTGCAGACCCTGGTCGCCGCCGCCCAGGATCTCGCCGCCGGACTCATCTATGTCGTCATCGTCTGGGGAGGCCTCCTGCTCCCGATCGGCCTCGTCGCCTGGATCGTCTGGAAAATCTGGAAGCGGCGCCGCCCGAACGCCTGATCGCCGCGAAACCGCCCGCAAGGGCGGTTTTGACTTCACGAAACGCCGCCGTCATGGTAAGAACGCCTCGGCGGTCCAACCGCGAGGAGGTTACGCATGCGAGAGATCGACCTGATCCTGATCGGGCGCGGACGCGTCGGAGGCGCCCTCAAACGGCACCTCCGCGCGTACCATGACCGCCCCGGAACGGACCTGAAGTTCGTCCTGGAGGCGGAGGTCACGAGCGACCGGATCGACCGCGCGGACGGCAGCGCCGACCGGCGCACATCGTCGGACGCGTGGCTGCCCGTCGTCGAACTGGCGCACGCGCTGCGCCGTCGCGGGCGCGAGCCCGTCGTCGTCGATGTCTCCGACGCGCGGACGCTGGCCCTGCACCTGTCGCTCGTCGAGTCGGGATTCACCGTCGTGACGGCCAACAAGCGCCCGCTCGATACGGACCGGCCGACCTTCTGCCGCCTGACGGACGCGACGGATCTCCGCTCGCACCGGGCCTATTGGTTCGAGGCGACGGTCGGCGGGGGATTGCCCGTCGTCCGCACGCTCCGCGAGCTGGTCGAGACCGGCGACCGCATCGTGCGCCTCACGGCGACGCTCTCCGGCACGCTGAACTTCCTGTGCGAGGCCCACGCCAAGCGCGTCCCGTTCGGCAAGGCGCTCGCGGAAGCCCGCGACCTCGGCCTGACCGAACCGGACCCGCGCGAGGACCTGCTCTGCAAGGATGTGATCCGCAAGACGAAGATCCTGGCGAGCTTGTGCGGCTGCTCGTGGCTGCGCGAGGACGCCATCGCGCCGGTCATCTCGTCCGACGCCGCGAACCTGTTCGGCAAGGACTTCGTTGAGAAGGTGGCGGGCGTCGCCGACTGGCCGGAGGCGTGGGCGCACTACCGCTCCGCCGAGTACGCGGTCGAGATCGAACCGACCGTCTCCGGATCGAGCGTCGTGCGCGGCGGCCTGCGCGAGCGGGATGCCGCCCGTTCGCCGCTCGAAGGCGCCGAGAACCGCTTCGTCATCGAGACGGAGCGGAACGGCGCGCACCCCATCGTGATCCAGGGGCCGGGCGCCGGCGCCGCGGTCACCGCCACCGCCGTCTTCGGCGACATCCTCCGCTCGATCGCCCGTCTCTAGACGGGCGTTTTTTCTTGTCGCCGCGATTTCGTCATCCCGCGTAGCTGCGGGGCTTGCCCCGCCGCGTCTTCCGTATCGGCAAGGCAAGCCTTGCGGCTACATATGATGACGGATGGGAGCTTGACAAAACTCGGAAAATGGCATATAAAGGTATGTCCTCCTCGGACATCCGTCTCCGCGCTGCGGAGTCGGGCGCCCGAGGAGGAAACTTAAGCCGCCCTCGGGGTCTAACCCTCGGAGTATGCGGCAGGTCTTCCTCCTCGTCCTGACGCTCCTTGTGCTCAAGGCCTTCCTGCCCGAACTCGGGCAGCGGCTGGAGGAAGCGCTTCTGGCGCTCCTCGATCTGGCCACCAAGGCCCTCAGCTCGGCTCAACCTCTCGGTTGAGCCTTTCTTTTTTGTCGCATCACCCCGCGGCGGCCGGGGTCCACGCGAGAGGAGGCTTTTTCATTTCCGGACCCGTGTACGGAAATGCGTCAGCTGACGCAAAACGGTACATGAGGGTTTTTCTCGTCCGTGGCGGCCGAACCTTTTCTTTTCCGCGAAATCCTGTTACGCTATCGCGCGCTATGATTCCCACCCTCACCCTCAAGCCCGGCAAGGAGGCGAATGTCGCCTTCCGGCACCCCTGGATCTTCTCCGGCGCCATCGAGAAGGCGCCTGACGACGCCGAGCACGGCAATGTCGTCCGCGTGGCCGACAAGCACGGCAAGATCCTCGCGACCGGCACCTATTCCGCCCGCAGCTCCATCGCGGTGCGCGCCTTCGCCTTCGGCGAGGCGACCATCGACCGCGCCTGGATCACGGCGCGCCTGAAGGAAGCGAACGACCGCCGACTGGCGATGGGGTACGGCCCCGGCACCCACACGACCGGCTACCGCGTCGCCTTCGGCGAGGCGGACCGCCTTCCGGGCCTCGTGGTCGATCGCTACGAGGATACCGTCGTCTTCCAGCTCTCCACGACCGGCATGGACCGTTTCCGCCTGGATGTCATCGCCGCCATCGAAGAGGTCCTCGCTCCGGAGAACATCGTCGAACGCAGCGACCTCTCCGTCCGCGAGGAGGAACTGCTCGAGGATGTCGTCGCGGTGCACAAGGGCGAGGCCGACGACCTCGTGGAGTTCAAGGAGAACGGCCTGAAGTTCCTGGCTGCCGTGAAGACGGGACAGAAGACCGGTTTCTTCCTGGATCAGAAGGACGCCCGCGCCATGCTCGCGAAGTTCGCCGACGACCGCAAGGTCTTGAGCCTCTTCTCGTACTCCGGCGCGGCCGGCGTGGCGATGATGAAGGGCGGCGCGCTTTCGGTTCACAACATGGATGCCTCCGAGGACGCGCTGGCGCTTTGCGAGAAACATGCCAAGCTCCACAAGATCAAGGCCGCGGCTTTCACGACGGAATCCGCCGACATCTTCCAGTGGCTCGGCGAGCAGAAGGACGGCGACCGCGACATGGTCGTGATGGATCCTCCGGCCCTCATCAAGGCGATGAAGGACGCCGAGAGCGGCCGCAAGGCGTACCACTTCCTGAACCGCGCCGCGATGCGCCTCGTGAAGGACGGCGGCATCTTCGCCACCTCGAGCTGCTCGCACTTCCTGACGGAAGACGACCTGGCCTACACGCTCCGCCGCGCTTCCGTGCAGGCCGGCATCACCCTCGACCTGCTCGCCGTCGTGCGCCAGAGCGCCGATCACCCGCAGTCCGTCTACTTCCCGGAATCCAACTACCTGAAGACCTTCATCTTCCAGGTCAGCCGCTGATCCGCGCGGAAACAGGCGCGTACGAAAATGCGTCAGGTGACGCAAATCGGTACACGAAGAAAAAACGCCTTGCTCAATCGAGCAGGGCGTTGATCTTTGCGGCGAGGATGAAGTCGTTCTTCGAGAGGCCGTGGATGGCGTGGGTCGTGAGCTCGAGCGTGAGCTTACCCCAGCCGCCGCGGTAGTCGGGGTGATGACCTTCGGCTTCGGCGATGGCGCTCACCTTGTTCAGGAAGTCGATCCCTTCCATGTAGTCCTTGAACTTGAAGTCGCGGCGGATCCACTTGCCGTCGTCCGAGAGCGCCCAGCCGGGCGTCTGCGGCATGTACTCGGCGATCTCGTCCTTCGTGAGCGTCGGCATGCCGGGGCGGCACGAGACGCAGACTTGTCCGATCAAAGGGGTGTCTGACATGGAGCTATGATATACTCGGCGTGTTTCCAAGTAAAGCCACCGTCATGCCGCTGAAAATCGGACAAAAGGCCCCTGGATTCCGCCTGCCGGACCAGGCCGGGAAGGAACACGACCTGAAGGACTACCTCGGCCGGTGGGTCCTGCTGTATTTCTATCCCAAGGACGACACGCCGGGCTGCACGGTCGAAGCCTGCACGCTCCGCGACAACTTCCCGAAATTCAAGAAGATGAAAGCGGTCGTGCTCGGTGTGAGCGCCGACCCCGTGAAGAAGCACGCCAAGTTCGCCGAGAAGTACGAGCTGCCGTTCACGCTCCTCTCCGACGAGAAGAAGGAGATGCTCGGCGCCTACGGCGTCTGGGCCAAGAAGAAGTTCATGGGCCGCGAATACATGGGTATCCTCCGCAACTCGTATCTCATCGACCCGCAAGGGAAGATCGCCAAGATCTATGAAGGCGTCAAACCGAAAGACCATGCCGAAGAAGTCCTCCAAGACCTCAAAGCGCTCGGAGCCTGACACGCCGTTCGCGCGCGCGGTCTATCGCGTCGTCTCGCAGATTCCGCGCGGAGAGACGCGCACCTACGGCGAGGTCGCCAAGGCCGCCGGACGCCCCGGAGCGGCCAGAGCCGTCGGAACCATCATGAGCAGGAACACGGACACGAAGCGCGTGCCGTGCCATCGCGTGGTGCGGGCGGATGGCAGGGTGGGGGAGTATGCGTTCGGAGGGCCAGCGAAGAAGCTGGCGCTGTTGAAGAAAGAGGGGGCAGTGTAGCCGCAAGGCTTGCCTTGCCGGTTCGCGCCCGTACGACGGGGCAGGGCAAGCCCTGTAGCTACTACAGAGGATGACGAGGTGGTCGATTGACCGTTTCTTTGGTCGGCTTTATGGTGGACCCACTATGCGCATCCTCCGCTCCACGACGCTTCCGCAAGAAGCCAAGGCCGATCTCCTCATCGTCGGCGTGTTCGAGGGTTCCGAAATCACGCCGGTCTCGAAGCTCGATGCGGCGCTGGGCGGACATCTTTCCGTGCATGTGCGCGAGGATGAGTTCAAGGCGAAGGAGGGAGCGACGCTCTCCATCCATACGCACGACAAGCTCCCGTATCGGAAGCTGGCCCTGCTCGGGCTCGGCGACCGCAAGGGATTCGACCTGAAGCGCCTCCGCAGCGCCACGGCGCGCGCGGCGAAGCTGGCGGGCGCATCGAAGGCCAAGACGCTCGCGCTCTGGCTGCCGTTCGAGAAGGCCAGCCCCAAGGTGGGCGACGCCATCCAGGCCGCCGCGGAGGGCCTCATCCTCGGGGCGTACCGCTATGACCGCTACAAGGAGGACAAGAAGCTGAAGCCTCTCGAAGAGGTCGCCTTGCTCACGGCGCTCTCGATCAACGCCAAGTTCTTCGAGAAGTGCGTGGCCGACGCGCAGGCCTTCGCGGGCGCGTCCGCCTACGCCCGGAACCTGGTGAATACGCCGGCGCTCGAGATGCATCCGGCCACTTTCGTGCAGGAGGCGCTGGCCTTGGCCGTCGGGCAGAAGCGGATGAGCATCAAGATCTTCGGCCGCAAGGAGCTCCTGCAGATGGGCTGCGGCGGCATCTTGGCGGTGGCGCAGGGTTCCGCGCACGAGCCGAAGATGATCCACCTCACCTATAAGCCGGCCGCGAAGGCGAAGAAGCGCGTCGTGCTGGTCGGCAAGGGCGTCACCTTCGATTCGGGCGGCCTTTCGCTCAAGCCCGCCGACGGGATGATGGACATGAAGATCGACATGGCGGGCGCCGCGGCCGTGCTGGCCGTCTTCCGCGCGCTCACGGTCCTGAAGCTCCCCGTCGAGGTCCACGGCATCTGCGCCATGGTCGAGAACATGCCCTCCGGCACCGCCATCCGCCCCGGTGACATCGTGAAGACGATGTCCGGCAAGACCATCGAAATCCTGAACACCGACGCCGAAGGCCGCGTGACCCTGGCCGACACGCTCTTCTACGGATCCCAGCAGAAGCCCGACATGATGATCGACCTCGCGACCCTGACCGGCGCCTGCATCGTCGCGCTCGGACAGGACATCACCGGCATGCTCACCGACGACGACAAGCTCGCCGCGCGCCTCGAACAGGCTTCCGCCGCCTCCGGCGAACCGCTCTGGCGCCTGCCGCTCTACGCTCCGTATGCGGAGCAGGTAAAGAGCCGCCACGCCGACCTCAAGAACATCGGCAGCAAAGGCGGCGCCGGCACCATCACCGCCGGGCTCTTCCTGAAAGAATTCATCGGCGAAACCCCGAGCTGGGCCCACCTCGACATCGCCGGGCCGTCGTATAACGAGAAGGACTACCAGGACGAGCGGCCTTGGGGCGCGTCAGGGCATGGGGCGAGACTGTTGTTGGAGTTTTTGAGGAAATTGTAACTATGATCGTCTCGTCCAAAGCTTACTACGGATGTAGCGAGTGCTTTTCTTACTGGGGTACTACGCATGAAGCAGAAGCCTGGGACAATCCGGACGCCTTTATTGGGCGAATGGAATACCATGCGGAATCTTCTTGTCCAAAATGTGCAACTACTGGCACCAAGTTTCCGCTGTACGAGAAATGCATCGGCTGTGCGCAAACCGAAGAGCGATGGAGTTTGCTTGATGTCGATTCGTACCGCTGTTCAATTTGTCGGAGCGAGCATCTTACGCGCCTTTTCTACCCCGGCATAATGATTGCGGGTTTGGTTTTAGCGGGGGTCATAAGGAACCTGACGATGTAGTTTTTGCAATTAAAAAAAGACGGCTCACGCCGTCTTTTTCTTTTCGTTTCTGGATCGCCGCCTGCGCGGGGATGACGGGTAGTTGTAGGTCTTGGCCCTGTCAGGGCGCGATAAGCCGCGCAGCAAAAGGGTTTAGGGCTTCCCCAATGTCTGCTCTCCCGGGTTCCACTCCATGGGGCACTTTTCGCCGGTCTGGAGGGCTTCCAGGACGCGGAGGGTCTCTTTGACGGAGCGGCCGACATTGTCGGCGTGGTAGAGGGCGTATTTCACGGTGCCTTCAGGATCGATGATGAAGGTGGCGCGGATGGCTTCGCCTTCTTCCTCGATGAGCGCGCCGTAGGCGGCAGCGACCTTGTGCGTCGTGTCGGCGAGGAGCGGGTACTTGAGGGCGCCGAGCTCCTTGAGCCAAGCCTTGTGCGAGTGCTTGGAGTCGGTGGAGACGCCCAGGACCTGCGCGTTCAGCTTCTTGAAGGCGTCGTCCGCCTTGGAGAAGCCGGTGATCTCGGTCGGGCAGATGAAGGTGAAGTCGCGCGGGTAGAAGAACAGCACGACCCACTTGCCGCGGTAGTCGGCGAGCGCGTGCCACTCGAAGGTCTCATGCGAGACGCCTTCGAGCTTGAACTCGGGGGCCTTTTGACCGATGAAGGTGGACATATGACGATAGGATTACGAATGATGCGGACGAGGTGCACGACGGGGCAGGGCAAGCCCTGCGGCTACCGTACGCATTCCCGTAGCCGCAGGGCTTGCCCTGCCGGTCCGAGATGCGAAAGCCTCGCCGGTGAGGGCGAGGCTTTATCGTATCGACGCTAGCGTTTGAGGTCAAACTTCTCGATCTGGGCGTTCACGGCGGACCAGTCGACATTCTGGGTGAAGGTCTCCAGGTACTTCTTGCGGGCGGTGGCGTAGTCGAGGAAGTAGGCGTGCTCGTAGACATCGAGGACGAGGAGCGGGACCTGGCCCCAGACGCCGCCTTGGTTATGGACATCGCAGACGACATTCATGAGGCGCTTCTCTTCGAGGTCGAAGGCCAGCACGACCCAGCCGCGCGCGGCCATGCCGCAGGCGGAGAACTCGGCCTGCCACTTCTCGTAGGAGCCGAAGTCTTCCATGATCCAGTCGGCGATCGCGCCTTCCGGCGCGCCGCCCTTGCCGCCGAGGTTGTCGAAGTAGCGTTCATGGAGCTTCACGCCGTTCAAGGCGAAGGTCTCTTCGAGCTTGAGCTCGCGGAGATCGCTGTGCGTGGCGTTCACGCCTTCGAGCGAGACGCTCTCCAGCTTGCCGCGGATCTCGTTCGTTTTCTTGACATACCCGGCGTAGAGGACATCGTGGTGCTCCGAAAGCTGTTTTTCAGACAGCCCCGGCAATTCCTTGTACTTGAGGGGTTTGACTTGCAATTCCGACATAGAAGACGGTTCGTACATTAAGGACAGGTTCAAGCATAGCAAACCCGTCCCGAGAGCGTCTACGACGCGAGGGAATCGACGCGATCTTCATATTCCGCGATTTCGAACCAATCCACGACATGCCCGACCAGCTGGCGATACATCGATTTGAACTTCCTCCTGGACATAAGGATGTAGGTTATATGTCATTCCGAGCCCCGCGGTGCGGGGCGATAGGAATCGCTTTTAAACACCGTAGCGTCGTTCGGTCTGGCGGCCGGCCTCCGTAAAGGGGTCCCTATCGCCGCGCTGGTGTGCGCGGCTCGGGATGATATGGGGGCTAGTACTTCCGCAACACCGCCCGCACGACGCCTTGGATGAGCGGGTCGTGGACATAGAAGGGCTGCATGGTGGAGTTGGCGGGCTGGAGGCGGATGCGGTTGGTCTCGCGGTAGAAGCGCTTGAGGGTGGCGTAGGTGTTCTCGAGGAGGGCGACGACGATGTCGCCGTTCCTGGGCGAGGGGTTGCGCTCGACGATGACGAAGTCGCCGTCCAAAATGCCGTCGTCGATCATCGATTCGCCCTTCACCTTGAGGACATAGGAGTTGATCTCGTCCACCACCATGTCGGCCGGGACATCGATGGTGTCGTTCGTCTCGATGGCTTCGATGGGGAGGCCGGCGGTGATGAGGCCGCGGAGCGGGAGGCCGATGGCCGGGCGGCGCGTGGTGGCCTTCGGGGTGAGGGAGAGCGAGCGGCCGCCGTCGTGGCGGAGGACATAGCCCTTCTTTTCGAGCAGGGACACATGCTTATGGATCGTGGCCGGACTGGACGCGCCCATGGCGGTCGCCAGTTCGCGGTAACTGGGCATCACGCCCCGTTCGCCGACATGTTCCTGGATGGCGTCCAGGAGTTCCTTCTGTTTCGAGGTGAGTTCGAACATAGAAATAGGATGAATGAGGTGTGAATAAGTGTTCGCCTTTCGTTCATAGTATAGATGAACGAAAGGCGAACAGCGCAAGGGTGCGAATGTGGATATCTTTTTTGCTTGTTTCACCGCGCACCTGATGTTATGCTTCCCGTCGGTTAAAAAATCTTGAGCGATCTTTCGTATGGCCATGTCGTACGCCTGCGCGTACTGCGGGGAACTCAACAACCGCGACATCGCATACCGATGCGAGCGCTGCAGTTCCGCTTCGATCGACGAGATGGACGGCGCGCTGTTCTGCGAATCGTGCGGGGAGATCCGCAAGGAGGACCTCGGCATCGAATGCGGACTCTGCGGCGCCACCGAACTCGCCGTCGCCGACGCGACCGCGATGTAGGGACGGACAACCTAAGGAGGAAAGGGCTCCGTAAAAAGCATGGCGGAGTTTTTTCTTTTCCGAAGCGGTGCTATCGTGGCCGCATATGTTCGCGGGACACCCCATCGCCGACATCCTGAAGCGCTGGAGCGACGGGCTTCCCGGTTCGCGCTGGCATGTCGTCGGCGGCGCGGTGCGCGACGCGCTGCTCGGCCGCGCGGTGGGGGACATCGATGTCCTCGTGGCCGGCGTCGAGCCGGTGGCGCTGGCGAAGTTCCTCGAAGCGCGCGGCTCCGTCGATTTCGTCGGCCGTACCTTCGGCGTCTTCAAGTTCACTTCCAAGGAGGACGGTCTCCATCTCGATATCGCGCTTCCTCGCCGCGAGAAGCCGGCGAATACCGGAGGCTATCGCGATGTCGCGACGCACGCGGATCCGCACATGCCGATCGAGGAGGACTTGGCGCGGCGCGACTTCACGATCAACGCGATGGCGTGGGAAGCCGCGAACGGAACCCTGATCGATCCGCACGGCGGGCAGGACGACCTCGCGAAAAAGATCGTCCGCGCCGTGGGCGATCCGGCCACGCGCTTCCAAGAAGACTACACGCGCATGCTCCGCGCCCTGCGCTTCGCCGTCCAGCTCGACTTCGGCATCGACGCGAAGACCTGGGACGCCCTGCGCGCCGCGATGGCGCATGTGAACGAGGAGCGCCACGGCGCGCGGCTCGTGCCGTACGAGCTCGTCTCGCGCGAACTGCTGAAGAGCCTCAAGGCCGATCCCGTCCGCGCGGCGGAACTCTGGACCGACGCAGGCGCGGTGGAAGCGCTCCTGCCGGCGCTCGGCACGAGCTGGGCCCTGCATGTGCGGAAGGCATCGAAGCGCTTGGAGGAAGAAGACGCGCTCCGCGCGCTCTCCGGCCGTCCGGCGCCCCTGCGCGTCCGCCTCGGCCTGTGTTTCGCGCATCTCGGCCGCGATCATGCGGTCGCTTTCGCGGAACGCCTGCGCCTGGCGTCCACCGGCCACGGCGTCGACGCCACCTTGCTCCGCCGCCTGGCCTCCGGCGCGGATGTCGCCCTCTATAAGGAACTGGGCGCGGAGCCCCTGCTTTCGGGCGAAACCGTCATGAAGCTGTTGAAGCTGGAACCGGGCCTTGCGGTGGGCGAAGCGCTCGACCTCTTGATGGATGCGCAGGCGAAGGGTAAGGTCGGCAGTCCCGAAGAGGCGGAGGGTTACTTGAAGAAGCGCTACCAGCCCTAAATGTCATTCCGAGCTCGCGAAGGCGAGCGATAGGAATCGCTTTTCAAAGGGATCCCTAACGCCCGCGCGAAATGCGCGGGCTCGGGATGACAAAAGAAATACGAATGATCTTCGTCGTCCACTACGCGGAACTCGGCATCAAAGGAAGGAACCGCACGCTCTTCGAGACGCGGCTGGTTTCGAACATCCGCGAACAGCTGAAGGGGCTCGGCGTGAAGGGCCTGCGCCGCCGCACGGGACTCATCCGCCTCGAAGCCGATGACGCCGCCGCGCCGGAAATCACGCGCCGCCTCCTGAATGTCGCCGGCGTGGCCAACATCCTGCCGTGCGCCCGCGTCGCGCCCGAAGCCGATGCCATCGTCGCCGAGGCCGTTGCGCGTTTCAAGCATCAGAAGGGGACCTTCCGCGTGACGGCGCGCCGTCCCGACAAGCGCTTCCCGATGACCTCGCAGGAGCTCGCCGGACGCGTCGGCGAAGCCATCTTGAAATCGAATCCGGAACTGACGGTGAAGATGAAGGGCGCCGATCACACCTGCTGGATCGAGGTGACCGACGACGGCGCGTATGTCGCGCACGAGAAGCTGAAAGGCATCGGCGGGCTTCCGCTCGGCTCCAGCGGCAAGCTCGTATCGCTCCTGTCGGGCGGCATCGACTCGCCGGTGGCCTCCTGGATGATGCTCCGCCGCGGCGCGCCCCTGCACTATGTCCACTTCCACAACTTCCCGTACACCGACCGCGCCTCCATCGACATCGTGAAGGACATGATCGCCGTGCTGAACCGCACGGGCGTCAAGGCGACGCTCTCGCTCGTGAACCTGACGCCGGTGCAGGAGGAGATCGCCGCCGTCTGCAACCCGCAGTTCCGCGTCATCCACTACCGCCGCTTCATGTTCCGCATCGCGGAGCTGATCGCGCACCGCGAGAAGGCCGGCGGGCTCGTGACGGGCGAATCGCTCGGGCAGGTCGCCTCGCAGACGGTGCAGAACATGCGCACGGTCGAGGCGGTCACGAAGCTCCCCGTCTTCCGTCCGCTGATCGGCATGGACAAGGACGAGATCACCGATCGCGCGCGCGCGATCGGCACCTTCGGGATCTCCACGCGCCCGCACGCCGACTGCTGCTCGCTCTTCATGCCGGAAAACCCGTCCACCCGCGCCTTCGAGGAGGCCGTCGACGAGGACGAGAAGAAGCTCGATGCGCGGAAGTGGATCGAGGCCGCGATGAAGGAGGAAGAACGGATTGACATGGACGCCGTCGCGTGGTAGGACGCCCGTATCGCGCGACCGAAGCGCGATCACCAGGAGCAGAGGCAGATGCACGACCGTGAACTCGTCGACGCCGTCATCGAAGGTACCCTCCCCAAGATCAAGGACATCCGTGACGCCGTCATGGCGGAAGTGGAGGCGGAAGTCGCCGCCGGGAAGCGGCCAGAGCTCGAGGGCCGGCCGCGCGCCTCGTGCGACCCGGAGCTCGAGAAGCCGCTGGCCAGGGCGCTCTGGGGGCCGCCCCTGCACGACGCGACGGTCCACTTGCTCTGGGCGATCCTCGACAAGGCGCCGGCCGGCACCTTCGTCGCCGACGAAGCGTCCGTCGCCGAAGCGTGCGTCGCCGTCGATCCGGACCCGCTGCGCCGCAGCACCGGCTTCGGCGAGCATGCCGCGCCGATCATGGAAAGGATCTGCGAGACCTTCCTCGAGGTCGTGCGTGCGCACGGCACGATCGCACTCGAGATCGACGGACAGCCGGTACGCCTCGTCGCGAGGACTTGAACCGTCGCCGCGGAACTGATAGCCTCCCCGCAACGCTCATTGCCAAGGGAGGCTTTTTGAAACCGATCGTCGAACTTCATCTCCATCTGGACGGCTCGCTGCGCATCCCGACGATGCTCGAGATCGCCGCGGCGGAAGGCATCCGCCTGCCCGCCTCCGACGAGGCCGGGCTCGGGCGCGCGCTCGCCTGCGGCACGGTCCGCGCGAGCCTGCCGCAGTACCTGGAACACTTCGCGCACACGACCGCCGTGATGCAGTCGCGCTCCGCCCTCACGCGCATCGCCCGCGAGCTCGTCGAGGACTGCGCCGCCGAGGGCCTGCGGTACATCGAGGTCCGCTTCATGCCCGAGCTCCATCTGCAGGGCGGCCTACGCGGGGAGGAGGTCATGGAAGCCGTCATCGACGGCCTGACGCTCGGCGGACTCTCCGCGTCCGTCGGCTGGGGCCTCATCGTCTGCAGCCTGCGCCACATGGACCCGTCGGTCACCGGCCGCATGGTCGACCTCGCCATCCGCTACCGCCGCCAGGGCGTCGTGGCGGTGGATCTGGCCGGCGACGACGCCATCCCGGCGCTCGAGCACGCCCACCACTTCTGGCGCGCGCGGGAAGCCGGACTGCATGTCACGATCCACGCCGCCGAGTGCGGCCCGCCGGAACGCGTCCGCGAGGCGATCGGGCTCTTCGGCGCCGAGCGCATCGGCCACGGCGTGAACGCCGTGAAGGACCGCCGCACGATGGACCTGCTCATCGCGCACGGCGTCGGCATCGAAGCCTGCCTCACCTCCAACATCCAGACCCGCGCGGTCGGCCTCTACGGCACGCACCCGGCCTGGACGCTCCTCAAGGAAGGCATCAAGGTCGCGCTCTCGACCGACAACCGCACCCTGGCCGGCACCACCATGGCCAAGGAGCACGCGCTGGCGCGGAAGCACTGGAAGCTGGAGGAGGCCGACATGCGCCGCCTCGTCGAGAACGGCATCGAGATGGCCTTCCTCGACATCAGCGCCCGGCTCCGCCTGCTGGCGAGCGCCGCCCATGATGCGAACCCCTGAACCCTTGTCGTTCGGGGTTTTTTCATCTACCCTTCGAGCGTATGAGCCGCCTCTATGTCATCGCGACGCCCATCGGCAATCTGGACGACTTCTCGCCCCGCGCGGTCGCCGCGCTCTTGGAATCGTCGTTGGTGCTCTGCGAGGACACGCGCGTCTCGCGGAAGCTCCTGAACCACTTCGAGGTCCCCGCCGCGACGACGAGCTATCACGAGCACACCTCGATGGGGAAGCTGCAGGCGCTCGTGAAGCGCATCGACCAGGGGGAGACGATGGCGCTCATCTCCGACGCGGGCACGCCGGGCGTCTCGGACCCGGGCGCGCGCTTCGTGGCCGAGCTCGTGCGCGTCTCGCAGGGCCAGGTGAAGATCGTGCCGATCCCCGGACCCTCCGCCGTCACGACGCTCCTCTCCGTCTCCGGCTTCCCGGCCGACGCCTATGTCTTCCATGGCTTCCCGCCGCACAAGAAGGGGAGGAACACCTACTGGAAGATCATCGCCGACGAGAAGCGCACCTCCGTCTTCTTCGAGAGCCCGCACCGCGTCGAGAAGGCGATGGCGGAGCTCTCCGCGCTCTGCGCCCCGCACCGCAAGATCGTCATCGGCCGCGAACTCACCAAGATGTTCGAATCCGTCCGCTACGGCGAGATGAAAGACGCGCTCGAACTCCTGAACTCCGAACCCATCAAGGGCGAGTATGTCATCGCCGTCGAGGGGAAATGATATGAAGAAGAATTTCTACATCACCACCACGCTCCCGTATGTGAACGCCGATCCGCATATCGGCTTCGCGTTGGAAATCGTCCAGGCCGACATCGTCGCGCGCTGGCATCGCTTGAAGGGCGAGGAGGTCGTCTTCAACACCGGCACCGACGAGCACGGGCAGAAGATCCAGGACGCCGCCGCGAAAGCGGGCATGGATCCGCAGGCCTACTGCGACCAGTACGCCGCCAAGTTCCATGCGCTGAAGGACACGCTCGATCTCACCTACACCAATTTCATCCGCACGACCGACGCGCACCATGTCGCCGCCGCGCAGGAATTCTGGAAGCGCTGCGAGGCCGCGGGCGACATCTATAAGAAGCAGTACCAGGTGAAGTACTGCGTCGGCTGCGAGCTCGAGAAGACCGATTCGGAGCTCGTCGACGGCAGGTGCCCTATCCATCCGAAGCTCGAGATCGAGAACCGCGACGAGGAAAATTATTTCTTCCGCTGGTCGAAATACCAGGACGCGCTCCTGAAGCACTACGAGGCGAACCCCGGTTTCGTCGTGCCTGAACACCGCCTGAACGAGATCCGCAGTTTCGTGGCGGGCGGCCTCCAGGACTTCAGCATCTCGCGCCTCAAGGAAAAGATGTCGTGGGGCGTGCCCGTCCCGGGCGACGAGGCGCATGTGATGTATGTCTGGTTCGACGCGCTCGTGAACTATATCTCCACGATCGGCTGGCCCGACCAGGCCTACGCGAAGTCCTGGCCCGGCACCCAGGTCGCCGGCAAGGACAACCTGCGCCAGCAGTCCGCGATGTGGCAGGGGATGCTGCTCTCGGCCGGCGTGCCGCTCTCGGAGCGCATCTTCATCCACGGCTTCATCACCGCCGACGGGCAGAAGATGTCGAAGTCGCTCGGCAATGTCGTGAACCCGATGGACCTCGTCGCGCGGTACGGTACCGACACCGTCCGCTACTACCTCGCGAGCCTTCCGGCCTACGAGGACGGCGACTACACCGCCAAGCAGTTCGAGGACATCTATACCTCGAAGCTCGTGAACGGCATCGGCAACCTCGCCGCCCGCACCGCCACGATGATCGAGAAGTACTGCGAAGCGAAGGTTCCGGCCAAGACGGACGACCGTTTCGAGACCGCCGCCTTCTGGGAGAGGTACGAGAAGGCGCTCGACGCCTTCCACTTCGACGAGGCCATCCGCGCGCTCGAGCACTATGTGACGACCGTGAACCAGGCCATCGACATCGAAGCGCCTTTCAAGAAGGCCAAGCTCGGCGAAGATGTCGCCCCCTTCATGTACCAGCTCGCCGAAGCCCAGCGGCAGATCGGCCTCGCCCTCCTGCCCGTCATCCCCTCGGCGGCCGCCAAGATCCTGGACCAGGTCGGCGTGGACGCCGCTTCGGCTTCGCTCGCCGAGGCGCGGGGCTGGGGCGGGCTCGAACCCGGCTCCCCGGTCAAAAAGGGCGATATCCTGTTCCCGCGGCTCGAACAAAAGACGGCGTAAGCCGTCTTTTGGTATACTCCACCCATATGGATACCACCGAAGACAAGGCCAAGAAGCTCCAGGCCGCCTACGACCATTTCATGGAGCAGATCAAGGGGCTCGAGCACGAACGCCTGGAGGTCATGAAGAAGGTGCTGGGCGAGCTCGAACGCGAGGAAATCGAGAAGATCCTGCAAGAACTCAAGAACGCGTGACACCTATGGCCGCCGAAGCCGCGAAGATCCAGCCCGAACCCGCGCAGCAGGAGACTCCGACGGAACCGGTCCAGGAGGCCCCGCAGGCGGAAACCGCCGAGCACTGGACGAAGAAGCCGTTCGAGGGCGGCAGTCTTGCGGCCGCCGAGAAGGCGGCGGAGATGCGCGGCCTCGGGAAAGAGATGGAGGAGAAGGCCGAAGCGGAGACCGGGAAGTTCGAGGAGGAGACCAAGTCGTTCTGGGGACGCGTGAAAGGGCGGCTCTTCCGCAAGAAGGAAGGCGAGGCCGAGGCGCCCGTGAAAGGCGAGGCCGAAATCCTGGCGGAGATCGAGAAGGCCGACGCGGTCTTCGCGAACTTCCGGCAGGAGATGGCGCGCATCATGGCCTCGGGCGGCGAAGCCGAGCTCCGCGCGCTCGAAGGCAGCCTTTCGGCCGCCTATGACCAGCTCGCGCCGCAGGTAGCCGCCGAAGGGGCAGGAGAAGCTGACGCGATGAAGAGAGCGCTCAAGACCGGCAAGATGCCGCAGATGACCGAAACCGGCGCCAAGCTGAACTATGTCGCCAAAGGCTTGGCGGAGGTCCGCGCGAAGCTGAACGGAGGCGCGGCACCGGAAGCGCCCGCCCGAAAGCCTGAACCTGCCGCCGCGGAGATGCCGGCGCCTCGAAACGAAACGCCCGCTCCGCAGGAAGCGCCGCAAGAGGCACCGGCGGAAGCGTCACAACCGACCGTCGAAACCGTCGAAGCTCCGGCACCGGTGGAAACCTCTCCCGATCGCGAGCTCCTCCTGAAACAGTCCGCGGGCAAGCCGGGGGAGAAGCTTGTCGACGAATACCTGAAACTCAAGGATGTCGGCTCCGACGCGTTCGGCGTCATCGTCGGCAAATCGTTCGATCCCATCAAGGGCGAAATCCGCCTGAAATACGAGGACGGCGGACAGCTGCGCACCTACGCTTCCGGCATGAAGCTCCGCATCCACCCCGGCGGCAGGGTCGAGGAGCTGAAAGACGCGCCGGCGGCCGCGGCGACGCCGGAAGCCCCGCCCGAAGAGGGGACGGAAGAGAGCCCCATCCTGCTCACGCCGGAGATGAAGACGGCATCCGTCGAAGGCGTCGTGAGCGGCGAGACGGAATCGCGTCCGGAACCCGCGCCGGTCGCCGAGGAACCGAGCGTTATCGTGGAGGCGCCGAAGCCATCGGTCATGAAGACATCAGAGCAGTCTCCGGTCGCATCCGGCGAGATCGAGGCGCCGAAACCGCCCAAGCCCAAGACGCCGCAGGAGGACTATCCGAACCTGCCGAAACCGCTCCCGGGCAGCCGCCCGCCGGGCGTCCCGCAACCGATGCCGGAACCTGTCCCGGAGTCCGTCGAGACCCCCAGCGCTCCGGAAGCGCCCGCTCCGCCGGCCGAAACGCCGAAGCCCGCGTCCGAAAAGAAGGAATTCCCGATGGACAAGCTCGAGGCGGCCGCCTCCGAGATCGCCGAGAAGCTCCTGCCGGCGGCGAAAGCGTCCGATGCGCCCAAGACCTACGGCTCCAAGGTCGTCGGCAAGATGCCTGCCGCCGAGTTCCTGAAGCTGTTCACCGACGCCGGCAAGATCACGGCCGAAGAGGCCGGCGCCCTCGCGGAAGAGTTCAAGACCGATCCGGAAAGCCTCAACGCCGCCCGCAAGAAGACGGTCGCGGCCCTCAACAAGCTCGCGCGCTGACATGACCTTCTTCGACCTCATCCTCGTCCTCGGCGTCTTCGCCTTCACCTTGGCGGGGCTGTGGTTCGGTTTCATCCACGCCCTGGGCGGCCTCGTCGGCATGGTGCTGTCGGTCCTCGTGGCCGGCCGCTACTACGACGCCTGGGGCCAAGCGACCGCCGGCATCTTCTTCGGCAACGAGAACCTCGCGCGCGTCGTGATGTTCCTCGTCCTGCTCATCCTGGTGAACCGCCTGATCGGCCTGGTCTTCTGGATCATCGAGAAGATCTTCAAGATCGCGGCGGTCATCCCGTTCCTCAAGACCTTCAACGCGCTCTTGGGCGGCCTGCTCGGCTTCCTCGAAGGCATCATGGTGGTCGGCGGCGCGCTCTACATCGCCGCGCGCTATCCCGTCAGCGCCTCGTTCGGCTCGATCCTGGCCGCCTCGCATGTCGGCATCTGGCTCCTGCACGCCTTCGGCCTCTTCGCCCCGCTCCTGCCGCGCGCCGTCCGGCAGATCCAGGCCGTGATATGAGCATCGCCGCCGCCTTGCCGCTGTCCGAAGCGCAGCTCCTGGGCATGCAGGCCGAACTCCGTAGCCTTCGCGCCGACATGCGCGCGCTCGTGAGCCGAAGCCGCGCCTTTAAGGCCGCCGTCGGGAAGCGCCGCGACGAGGGGATGATCGCCAAGCTGCGCCGCCAGCTCGGCCTCGGTTGAAGCTATGGCGAAGCCCTTCGAGCGCCGCGATCCGTCCGCGGAACAGGAAAAGAAGCGCACGCCCGAGCGGGAAGCCGGCGTCGACCTCTTCGGCGAACGCAGCCGCGCCTTCAAGGCCGAGCTCGCCGTGGCGAAAGCCGAATCCGAGGAGGCGATCAAGGCCGTCCATGAGGCGCGCTTGCAAGCCGGACGCCAGGAAGGCCATCTCACCCGGGAAGAGCAGGAGGAACTCAAGGCCATCGAGGACGAAGCCGACGCCATCCAGGGGCGCTACGAAGCGCTCCGGAAGAAGGCTTCGGAAGGCGGCATCCTGGACGACATCGTCGAGGAAGTCGTCACGACCGCCGTCATCGATCATGCCATTCCCGTCGCGCCGGTCGCGAAAATGGTCGAACATATCGCGCCGGTCGCGAAGATCGTCGCCGAAAAGGACCTGACGCCGGCCGAACGCCGCAAACGCGAACGCGAGAAACGGAAGGACGGCGGTTGATGGGAACGGATGAAGCCATGCTGATCGACACCCACTGCCATGTGCACTTCAACGCCTATAAGGACGACATGGATGATGTCGTCCGTGATTGCCTTTCGAAAGGCGTGCAGATGGTGACGATCGGGACCCAGAAAGACACGAGCGCGAACGGCATCAAGCTGGCCGAACGCTACGACGGCGTCTGGGCGACGGTCGGATTGCATCCTTCGCACATCTTCGCCGGCTATCATGACGAGGGCGAGGTGCAGTTCAAGTCGCGGAACGAATCGTTCGATCCCGCCTACTACGGGGAGCTCTTGAAGCACCCGAAAGTCGTGGCGGTGGGGGAGATGGGCTTGGACTATCATTACGAATACGAGGGCGTGTCTCCGGAAGAGATGAAGGAACGCGAATCGTCCGCCTTCGAAGCCGGCGCGCGCCTCGCCATCGCCGCCGATCTTCCTGTCGTGATCCATTGCCGCGACGCGCACGACGACCAGATCGCGCTCATCGAGAAGATCTGGGGTCCGCATGAGGACGGCGCGCCGATCCGCGGCCTGATCCACTGCTTCACCGGCACGAAACGCGACGCCGAACGGTATCTCGCGCTGGGCTTCATGCTGGCCTTCGGCGGCAGCATCACATATCCGCCGCGCAAGTCCGACGTGAAGGAGGGCAAGGAGCTCCTGACGGATGTCGTGAAGTGGGCGCCGCTCGACAAGATCGTCGTCGAGACCGACGCGCCCTATCTCACGCCGGTGCCGCACCGCGGCGAACGCAACACGCCGGCGCATGTGAAGATCGTCGCGGAGAAAGTCGCCGAGCTCAAAGGCATCGGCTTCGACGAGGTCGCCGCCGCCACGACCGCGAACGCGCGGAGACTGTTCCGCAGGATGGCGAATGGCTGATTTCAGCCATTTTTCGTATCATACCCTTGACGACGGCGTTGAAAGCGTCTAGATTGCTTGTTCGAGGTCGAAGACCCTCGCATATGAGCAACTCGGAAGACCACAAACGATTGACGGCGTTCGCGCTGCGCATCACCGGAGAGATCGGCGGCCTCATCGCCGTCCCAGCGATGGTCTTCCTGTTCCTGGGAAGGAAGCTCGACCTCCGGTTCGACACCGGACCGACGCTGACCGTCGTCGCGCTGCTCGCCTCGTTCTTCCTCTCGATGGCCGCCGTCTCGATCAAAGCCGCCGGATACGCCGACCGGTATGACGAACTGACGCGCGACCAAGAACGCGGACCGCCACCCGGGGATACGCCCCCGGGTTAGAAAGGGACCGGCCTGAAGGGCCGATTTTTTGTTTATTTGGCTGATGTCAGCGAAATAAAATCGTCCACCGTTGACGATAGCCGGGTGTTCCCGTAAAGTACGCGCGTCTTTTGCCGAGGTTATGGGGAAAAACGGGTCCGACAACGCGTACTACCTGCTCGGTCTGCGCGTGCTGGCGGACTTCGGCGCGACCATCGCCATCCCGGCGGTCATCGCCTCCGTCCTCGGCGCGAAGCTCGATGCGGCATGGGGCACCAAGCCCTACGCCACGCTCTCCTTCCTCGCCCTCGCCTTCGTCCTCACCGTCGCGCTGATCCGGAAGAAAGCCGTCGCCTACGGCAAGTCCTACCAGGAACTCATCAACAAGAAGCCATGACGATCCCGCCGATCGCCGCCGAACCCATCTTCCATATCGGGAGCTTCCCGATCACGAACTCGCTCATCAACGCCTGGCTCGCGGTCGCGGTGTTCGCCGTGATCGCGTACCTCGTGAAGCGCTCGCTCACGAGCGGCGCTCCGGGGCGCTTCCAGTCTGCCGTCGAAGGGCTCATCGAGTTCATGCTCGGCTATGTCGACCAGGTCACGAACGACCGCGCGAAGTCGAAGAAGTTCCTGCCGCTCGTGGGCACGCTCTTCCTCTTCATCCTGGTCTGCAACTGGATGGGCGTCATGCCCGGCGTCGGCTCCCTCTGGCGCACCATCGAGCTCCACGGCCACATCGAGAACGCCCCCATCTTCCGCCCCGCCAACGCGGACCTGAACCTCACGCTGGCGATGGCGCTCCTCACCGTCATCACCTCGCACCTGGTCGGCATCATCACGATCGGGTTCTTCGCGCACTGGAACAAGTTCATCGCGCTCGGCACCTTCTTCAAGTCGCTCCGCAAGAAGCCGATGGACATCGTGGTCGCGCTGGTCGAGATGCTCGTCGGCGTCATCGAGTTCTTCGCCGAGATCGCCAAGGTCGTCTCGCTCTCGCTGCGTCTCTTCGGCAACATCTTCGCCGGCGAGGTGCTCATCACCGTGATGTACGCGCTCGTGGCATACGGCGTGCCGCTGCCGTTCACCTTCCTGGAACTCATCGTCGGCACGGTCCAGGCCACCGTCTTCGCCATGCTGGCGCTCGTCTACCTGACCATCCTCTCCGAGAAGCCCCACGGCCACGAGGAGGAACACCGCGAAGACGAGCTCGGCGAGGCGCACGGCCTCGGGGACGAGCATCGGCTCGCGCCGCAGGGCGCGAACGCTTCCTAAGAGGAGGCCTTCGGCTCCCGAGACCTCGGGGTCCGAACTCTCACTCTTAGCAGGATCGGTACGGCGGCGTTAAACCCCCCTCCACGCCCACCCGGAGATCCACGCACCTACCTTATGGACGCAGAAAGCATGCGCATCCTCGTGAAGGGCGCGACCATCGCCATCGGCGGCGTCGGCCCGGCCCTCGCCATCGGCACGCTCGTCGGCAAGGCCATGGAATCCATCGGCCGCAACCCGGAAGCCGCCGGCAAGCTGTTCGTCCCGATGCTCCTCGGCGCCGCCTTCGCGGAAGCCATCGCCATTTACTCCCTGGTCGTCGTCTTCACGCTGTAAACGACACCCCTGCGGCTGTAGCCGCGGGGCTTGCCCCGCCCGTCGCGTCCCCGCCATCCACGGGGCAAGGCAAGCCTTGCGGCTACATCCATCACCTCTATGTTCAACCCCTTCGCTCCCGAAATCGTCCACGCCGCCGCGGAAGCGGCCGCGACCGTCCAAACCGAGGAATCCGTCCTCGGCGCGCTCGGCGTGAACTGGAAGCTCTTCATCGCCCAGCTGCTCAACTTCAGCGTGGTGCTCTTCATCATGTGGAAGTGGGTCTACACGCCGCTCCTCAAGATCATCGACGCCCGCACGGCCAAGATCGACAAGGGCCTGAAGGACGCCGAAGCCGCCGCGGCCGCCAAGTCCGGCGCGGAACAGGCATCGGAGGAAGCCATCCTCGCCGCCCGCAAGGAAGCCCAGCGCCTCATCGAGGAGGCGCAGAAGGCCGCCGAAGCCCAGCGCGCGGAGCTGAAGGCCAAGACGCAGGCGGAACTCGCCGCGCTCGTCCAGCAGGGCAAGGACACGCTCGCCGCCGAGAAGGAGAGGATGGTGCAGGGCGCGCGCGCAGAGATCGCGGAGCTCGCGGTGCTCATCGCCGGCAAGGCGCTCGGAGAGAAGCTCACCGACGCCCAGAAGAAGGGCCTGCTCGACGCGGCCGCCAAGCGCATCGATTCCTGATATGCCGCGCATCGCCGAGAATTACGGACGCGCCCTCTATCAGGCGACCTGCGGCATGAGCGAGAAGGACGCGAAGAAGGCCGTCGAGAAGTTCGTCGCCATCCTCGCTTCCCGCCACGAGCTGGAACTCGCGCCGAAGGTGCTGGAGGCGTTCAACGCCGAGGCCCGCGAGGCCGAAGGCGTCCACCAGGTCCGCGTCGCCTCCGCCGAGGAGCTCGCCGACGACCGCAAGAAGTCGCTGGCCGCCGCGTTCAAGAAGACCCTCGACGCCGCCGTCGAGATGAAGTGGGAGATCGACCCCTCGCTCATCGCCGGCGCCGTCATCCGCTACGACGACATCCTGCTCGACGCTTCCGTCAAAGGCGGCCTCGAGCGCCTGAAAAAGTCCCTCATCTGATATGGCCACCAAAGAATTCATCATCGAAGCGCTGAAGAAGCAGATCTCCGAAGCCTCGGTCGACGCCAAGGCCGAGAAGGTCGGCACGATCGTCGAATCCGGCGACGGCGTCGTCCGCATGACCGGCCTCACCGAGGCCATGTCTTCGGAGATGCTCGAGTTCCCGGGACCGGACGGCAAGGAGCCGACCTACGGCCTGGCGCTCAACCTGGAGGAGGAGACCGTCGGCGCCATCGTCCTCGGCGAATCGAAGCACCTGAAGGAAGGGGACACCGTCCGCTCGACGGGCAGGATCCTTTCGATCGACATCTCCGACGCCTTCGTCGGCCGCGTCGTCGACCCGCTCGGCCGTCCGCTCGACGGCAAGGGCCCCATCAAGGGCGGCAAGAGCTATCCGATCGAGAAGGTCGCCCCCGGCGTCGTCACGCGCGAACCGGTCGGCGTCCCGCTCCAGACCGGCATCAAGGCCATCGACGCGATGGTCCCGATCGGCCGCGGCCAGCGCGAGCTCATCATCGGCGACCGCCAGACGGGCAAGACCGCCATCGCCGTCGACACGATCATCAACCAGAAGGGCGCCGGCGTGACCTGCATCTATGTCGCCATCGGCCAGAAGGAATCGAAGATCGCGCGCATCAAGGCCAAGCTCGAGGAAGCGGGCGCGATGGACTACACCGTCATCGTCGTGGCCGGCGCCTCCGACCCCGCCTCGATGTCGTATCTCGCGCCCTACGCCGGCGCCGCCATCGGCGAGTACTTCATGGACAAGGGCCAGGACGCGCTCGTCGTCTATGACGACCTCTCCAAGCACGCCTGGGCCTACCGCCAGATCTCGCTGATCCTGAAGCGTCCGCCGGGACGCGAAGCGTATCCGGGCGATGTCTTCTACCTGCACTCGCGCCTCCTCGAGCGCGCCGCCTGCCGCAACAAGGAATACGGCGGCGGATCGCTCACCGCGCTCCCGATCATCGAGACCCAGGCCGGCGACGTCTCCGCCTACATCCCGACGAATGTCATCTCCATCACCGACGGCCAGATCTACCTCGAAGGCGACCTGTTCTACCGCGGCATCCGCCCGGCCGTGAACGTCGGCCTCTCGGTCTCCCGCGTCGGCGGCGCCGCCCAGACGAAGGTCATGAAGAAGGTCGCCGGACGCCTGCGCCTCGACCTCGCGCAGTTCCGCGAGCTCGAGGCCTTCGCCCAGTTCGCTTCCGACCTCGACGAGACGACGCGCTCCCGCCGTACCGTCGAGATCCTCAAGCAGCCGCAGTACCAGCCGATGCCGTTCGAGCACCAGGCCGCCGTCATCTACGCGGTGACCAACGGCCTCATCGACGACATCGCCATCGACAAGGTCCGCGACTGGGAGGACGGCTTCCACCGCTATCTCAAGGCCTCCCGCGCCGAGATGATGAAGAAGCTGAAGGAGAAGAAGGCGCTCGAGCCGGAGATCGAAGCCGAACTGAAGGAAGCCATCGCGGAGTACAAGAAAACCGTCTAACGAACCGTCCGAACGCGCGCCATGGGAGTCAACACGAAAGCCATCAACCGCCGCATCAAGTCCGTCGTGAACACCAAGAAGATCACGAAGGCGATGGAACTGGTCGCGGCCTCGAAGATGCGCAGGGCCGTCCAGGCCGTGCTGGCTTCGCGTCCCTACGCGCAGATGGCCTGGAGCCTGGTGTCGCGGCTCGAGCGGAAGGGCGAGGACACGCACCCGCTCCTCAAGAAGTCGGCGTCCGACCGCGCGCTGGCCGTCCTCGTCACCTCGGACCGCGGCCTCTGCGGAGGCTTCAACGCCCAGGTGATCCGCGCGGCGTCCGAGTTCGTCCGTTCCCGCCCGCAGGGCTCGGTGGACTTCATCGCCATCGGCCGCCGCGGCGAAGCCTGGGTGCGGCGCCGGAAGCTCCCCCTCAAGGCCTCGTTCGGGGATGTGCTCGCCGGCGGCGCCCCTCCGGCCACGAAGGTCCGCCCGCTGGCGCGGCTCGCCAGGAACGGCTTCACGGGAGGGGAGTACGGCGAAGTCGCCGTCATCTACACGGACTTCGTCTCGTCGATCCTCCAGAAGCCCCGCGTGAAGACGCTGCTCCCGCTCACGCGCGACAGCGAGCTCGGCGAGATCACGGGACATAAGGAAGTCCACCCGAACGCCAGGGCCGCCGAGGAATACCTCTTCGAACCGGACCCGCGCACCGTCCTCGACCAGCTCCTGCCCCGCGTCGCGGAAGCCCAGCTCTACCAGGCCGTCCTCGAATCGCTCGCCTCGGAACACTCGGCCCGCATGCTGGCGATGAAGAACGCCACCGACGCCGCCGCCGACATGATCGACGACCTCCGCCTCACCTTCAACCAGGCCCGCCAGGCCGGCATCACTCAAGAGATCGCGGAAATCTCCGCCGGGCGCGCCGCGCTCGCCAACGCATAAAATATGAAAGGACACATCGTACAAGTCATCGGACCGGTCGTGGATGTCGAGTTCGACGGCGAGCTTCCGGCCATCCTGACCGCGCTCGAAACCCAGGCCGTCGACGGCCACCGCGTCGTGCTGGAAGTGCAGGCTCACATGGGCGACCAGCGCGTCCGCACCGTCGCCATGCAGACCACCGACGCCCTCCGCCGCGGCCTCGAAGTGGAATCCACCGGCGCCCCGATTTCCGTGCCGGTCGGCAAGGAGACGCTCGGACGCATGTTCGATGTCGTCGGCCAGCCCATCGACGGCGGCAAGCCGGTCGCTTCCAAGCATCGCTGGGCCATCCACCGCGCCGCCCCGTCCTTCGACGAGCAGTCCACCAAGGCCGAGATCTTCGAGACGGGCATCAAGGTCATCGACCTCATCTGCCCGTTCCTCAAGGGCGGCAAGGTCGGCCTCTTCGGCGGCGCCGGCGTCGGCAAGACCGTCATGATCATGGAGCTCATCCGCAACATCGCCTCCGAGCACGGCGGCTTCTCGGTCTTCGCCGGCGTCGGCGAGCGCACGCGCGAAGGCAAGGACCTCTGGAACGAGATGCACGAGTCGAAGGTGCTCGATAAGACCACCCTCGTCTTCGGACAGATGAACGAACCGCCCGGCGCCCGCGCCCGCGTGGCCCTCTCCGGCCTCACCATGGCCGAGTACTTCCGCGACGAGGAGAAGCAGGATGTCCTCATGTTCGTCGACAACATCTTCCGCTTCACCCAGGCCGGCTCCGAAGTCTCCGCGCTTCTCGGCCGCATCCCGAGCGCCGTCGGCTACCAGCCGACCCTCGCGGGCGAGATGGGCGAGCTCCAGGAACGCATCACCTCCACCAAGAACGGCTCCATCACCTCCGTGCAGGCCGTCTATGTCCCCGCCGACGACCTGACCGACCCGGCCCCGGCCACCACCTTCGGACACCTCGACTCCACGGTGTCGCTGAACCGCGCGCTCACGGAAATCGGCATCTATCCCGCCGTCGACCCGCTCGACTCCTCCTCGACCATCCTGGACCCCCAGGTCGTCGGCCAGGAGCACTACGAGGTCGCCCGCGGCGTCCAGAAGGTCCTCCAGCGCTACAAGGAGCTCCAGGACATCATCGCCATCCTCGGCATGGAGGAGCTTCCCGAAGAGGACAAGCTCGTCGTCGGCCGCGCCCGCCGCATCCAGCGCTTCCTCTCCCAGCCGTTCTTCGTGGCGGAAGTCTTCTCGAACCAGCCCGGCCGCTATGTCCCGCTCAAGGAGACCATCCGCGGCTTCAAGGAAATCCTCGAAGGCAAGCACGACGACAAGCCGGAGCAGGCCTTCTACATGAAGGGCGGCATCGACGAGGTGACGGCCTAGCCGTCATCCCGAGCCCCGCGTTGCGGGGCGTTAGGGATCCCTCTCAAAAAGCGATTCCTACCGCTCGGCTGGAATGCCTCGCTCGGAATGACATGAAAGTATGAAACTCCTCGACTTCGAACTCACGACGCCGGAACGCGTCGCCGTGCGCGCCAAGATCCGCCAGGTCTCCGTCCCCACGATGGAGGGCGAGATCACCGTGCTGCCGGACCACCTCCCC
>DYFX01000067.1 GCA_020724945.1 Candidatus Paceibacter sp. | reverse complement strand
GCTCGCCGTCGAGTTCGGGCTTCCCGAGACGGCCACGCCGGAAGAGCGCGAGCGGTTCGCCGAGGCGCTCCGAGCGGCCTTCCCGGATGTTCCGATTGACACCAAGCCTATCGACCGATAGGCTTTTTTCATTGTCCTTTCAACGATCGAGAAAGGGGGAACCATGTCCAAGCTGTGGCAAGGCATCCTTGCCGTCCACGACACTTCCGGCTTCGGCCATCTCGGGGAACACATCCCCGGCGTCGCGTTCTACGCCGACCGCGCCCTGCTCGTGCCGGCCGACATCGCCGTCATCCAGTCCGACGGCTTCGACGACTACCTCTGCTGGCTCCGCACCGTCGGCATCGGCCCGAAGCGCATCGTCACCGTCGACGACGTGAACCTCTTCCGGGGCCTGCTCGCGGGTCCGGTCAAGGTGAGCGAGTTCGCGCCGGGCCCGGACGGTCCGACCGTGCACTGGAACATCGAGCTCGAGCCGCTCAAGATGCTGCAGTCCTTCGTCCGCCACGGCGGCAAGATCCAGGTGTTCTGCATGACGGAGGAGGCCGAGGCCTTCTTCGAGCGCGCCGGCATCGACCGGCGGCAGATCCAGTCCGCGCCGCTCGAGAGCGCGCGCCGGATGAACGACAAGGCCGAGCTCCGCCGCGTCGCGGACCGCGCCGGCGTCCCGCAGGCGTTCCTGCCGTATGTCGCGACGCGCGACCCCGCGCGCGTGATGTCGGAGGTGCTGCGCTTCCTGGCGCTGCCCGAGGCCGAAGCCGAGTTCGTGGTGCTGAAGCGCACCAACCTCGCCGGCGGCGACGGGTTCCTCAAGATCCCGCGCGGCCTGTCCGAAGACGAGGTGCGGGCGCGCGTCGTGGAGTATCTCCGCGAGCACCACTGGAACGATCTCACCATCGTCACGCACCGCGAGGACGGCTCCGCGCCCGACGCCGAACGGCCGATGGAGCGCGCCGCCGTCCGCGACCACGAGAAGGCCTGCGACGCCCTGCGCGCCGTCTTCGCCGAGGATCCGCGCATCACGCGCGTGACCGTCACGCGCACCGATGTCGTCGGCGGCGCCTCCGTGCGCTTCCGCCGCGGCGAGCGCTTCCACGACGCGCTCCGCAGCTACCTCGGCCAGCACGGCCGCAACGAGATCGTCGTCGAGGCGGGCTTCGACCACTGGCCCTACTCGAACCTCGTCGTCATCCGCGGCTGGAAGAACATCCGCATCCTGGGGCCGACGCGCCAGATCGTCGACGACGAGACCGGCACGCACCTCGGCAACATGATGCTCTGCGCGGCGGATCCCGAAGCGTTCCCCAAGAACCTCTCGGGCCATCCGAACGATGTCCTCACCAAGGAGGACATCGTCAGCATGGGCCTCTTCTCGCGCCGCCTGGCCGAGGAGGCGCACATGCGCGACGAGGGCTATGAGGACTTCTGCGGCTTCGACTACATGAAGCGCAAGTCCGACGGCCGCATCTTCGCCCTGGAGTGCAACGCGCGCCTCACGGCCTCGACCTACCCGCTCGCCATCGCCGCCCAGCTCAAGGGCCGCAACTGGGGGATCGTGATGCTCAACGGCATCCCCACCAAGGCGCGGAACTTCACCGAGCTGCGCGGCAAGATCGGGGATCGGCTCTTCCGTCCCGACGACGGCGGCCTGCTCCCGTTCAACATCCGGCTCATGACCCTCGAAGAGCCCTGCTGCGGCATGATCGCCGTGGCGCCGACGCTCTCCGAGGCGCTCGCCCTGATGGACGAGGCCAAGCGCCTCGCCCTCTAGACGCGACGGCTTCACGCCGTCGTTTTTCGTTGCTATGCTGGAGATGGCCTCGCGCCTGGAAGAACATGTTTTGGGACAATCATTTGGCAGAGTCGCCCGAGAGACCTGGCCGCCTTGGCGGCGAGGCCGAGGGCTTCAGCGGTAGGAGCGAGGGAAGACGCCTTCCGGGCATCCCAAAACAGGGTTCTCGGAAGCCCGTCCTCCCGAGCCGGTCGCGCGGCGCATGCCGCACGGCAGCCCACATGAATTCACTCGCCAAATCATGCCTTCCTCCGCGGGGTCTTTGCGTACCGCGACCCTTGCCGGATTTCCGGAATTGCCCTAGACTTCCGTCGTGCCGAGACCGGGCTGTGGCGCATCGGCAGCGCGTTCCCTTGGGGTGGGAAAGGCAGTGGGTTCAATTCCCATCAGCCCGACCATGATGAGCATCCGCCTAGAGCGGATGCTTTTCGTTCTGTGGTATCCTGTATCCATATGGAAGGCGCCGTCGATTTCCTCGCCAAGACCCGCCAGAAACCGCCCGCGCGCATGCTGACGGACTGGTTTCCGCGTCTCGACATCCATGGCGGCGTCGCGCTCGATCTCGGCTGCGGCGCCGGCGCCGAAGCCGAATATCTGGCGAAGCAGGGGATGATGGTCGACGCCATCGACAAGAGCGCCACGGTCGTGAAGGCCGCCAAGGAGCGCTGCCAGGGGCTGACGGTCGATGTCATCCAAGGCGACTTCCTCGAGTTCGAGCTCCGCCCCGATTACTACACGCTCGCCGTCGCCATCAACTCCCTCCCGTTCGTGATGAAGGAGGATTGCGTCGCCCTGCTGAAGTCGGTCCAGGCGGCCGTCCGCCCCGGCGGCGCGGTCATCCTCGGCGTCTTCGGGCCGGAGCACGCCTGGGCTTCGCGCGAAGACATGAGCTTCTGGACGCTCGACGAGTTCCGCGCGCTCTGGTCGGGATGGGATGTGCTCGCGATGAACGAGTTCAAGGGCGTGAGCCCGCTCGCGAGCGGTTCCGAAGTCTTCCAGCATCGCATCCAGGTCATCGCCAAGAAGACGCTTCTCGAAGCCGGACCGTCCTAGGGAAAACGAAAAGCCGTCGCGGTTACGCGGCGGCTTTCGCTTTCTTCGCGGACAAGGTCTTGATGCATCGGGTGCAGACTTTCATCTTCACCCCGTCGATCGTCTTCGTCTGAAGGTTGATCAGGCGGCGGACCTTGGTCGCGATGTTGGAGTGGGAGCGGGTATGGCCGACGGCCGGACCGCGCTCGCACGCTTCACAGCGGCGGGCCATAGTTGGTGCGGGTAAAACCTAATGTGGCAGGACTGTATCACGGGCCGAGGCCTTTGGCAAGACCCGGGATCTCGGCTATCCTGCCAGCGTATGATTTCCTCCCTCTTCTCCGACCCCATCGGCCTCCTGGCGCTCGTCATCGCCTTCGTCGCGGCGCTGACTTTCCATGAGTTCTCGCACGGCCTCGCCGCCAAGCTCCAGGGCGACGACACCGCCGAGCGCATGGGCCGTCTGACGCTCAATCCCGTCCCGCATATCGACCCGATCGGCTTCATCGCCGTCTTCGTGGCCGGTTTCGGCTGGGCCAAGCCCGTGCCGTACAACCCGTACAACCTCCGGAACCAGAAGTGGGGCCCCGTCCTCGTGGCCGCCGCCGGCCCGCTCTCGAACCTCGTCTTCTTCCTGGCGGTCGGCATCGTCTACAAGGCGCTCGCGGCGGCCGGAGCGCTCGCGCCGGAGAGCGCCCTCGCCGTCTTCCTGGCGGCCTTGATGTACATCAATGTCATCCTCTTCGCCTTCAACCTCATCCCGATCCCGCCGCTCGACGGCTCGAAGGTCCTGCTCATCGCGCTCCAGCATCCGAAGTACGCCAAGACCCGCTTCTGGCTCGAGACCCAGGGCCCGACCGCGCTCATCATCGCCATCGTCGTCGATTCCTTCCTGCTGAACGGGATGTTCTTCGGCACCATCGTGCGCACGATCTCCGGCTGGGCGTTCGGTCTTCTGGGGTTCTGATTTGACCCCCCCGTTTGAGGCGCGCCACTCGCGGGGTTGACCCTCGGACGGGGGAGTGGTATCGTTCCGGCTGTCGAATTACTCCCTCGGATTTCAACGAGGAGGTGTAGTGAATCTATGGTCGCCGACGCGGAGTAGCTGCCGTCGAGGCGATAAGGAACACGGAATCCCCGCGGGTTTCGTGAGTTGCGTTTATAAACCATCCCAAACGGAAATGCCTACCATCAATCAGCTCGCCAAGCGCGGCCGCCGGCCGGTCAAGGCGAAGTCCAAGTCGCCCGCCCTGCAGACCGTCCAGAACACCATCAAGCGCTACAGCAAGGACATGCCGAAGGGCTCGCCCTTCAAGCGCGGCGTGTGCACGAAGGTCACCACCATGACCCCGAAGAAGCCGAACTCGGCGCTCCGCAAGATCGCCCGCGTCCGCCTCTCCAACGGCATGGAAGTCACCGCCTACATCCCCGGCGTCGGCCACAACCTCCAGGAGCACTCCATCGTGATGATCCGCGGAGGCCGCGTGAAGGACCTTCCGGGCGTCCGCTACCACATCGTCCGCGGCGTCTACGACACCCAGGGCGTCGCCGACCGCCGCCGCGGCCGCTCGCTCTACGGCAACAAGCGCCCGAAGGTGAAGTCGTCCTAAATCATCAGACGCTGAACTGAAATACCTATGCGCGGCAAACAAGCCCCCAAGCGTCTGATCAAGCCGGACGCGAAGTTCAACTCCGAGACCGTCGCCAAGCTCGTCAACTACGTGATGCGCGACGGCAAGAAGTCGACCGCCCAGAAGATCGTCTACGGCGCGCTCGCCATCGTCTCCGAGAAGACCAAGAAGGACCCGATCGAGCAGTTCGAGGAAGCGCTCAAGAACGTCATGCCCCAGGTCGAGGTGAAGTCCCGCCGCGTCGGCGGAGCCAACTACCAGATCCCGACGCCCGTCCGCGGCGAACGCCGCATCTCGCTGGGCTTCCGCTGGATCATCGACGCCGCCAACGCGGTGAAGGGCCGCTCCATGGCCGAGAAGCTCGGCAACGAGATCGTCTCCGCCGCCGCCGGCGAAGGCAACGCGGTCAAGAAGAAGATGGATGTCCACCGCATGGCCGAGGCGAACCGCGCCTTCGCCCACTTCGCCCGCTAAGCGCCCGACTTTTTCCCTAGAACCTTATGCCTAGAGAATATCCGCTCGAACGGACGCGCAACATCGGCATCATCGCCCACATCGACGCCGGCAAGACGACCGTCTCCGAGCGCGTGCTCTTCTATACCGGCAAGAAGCACAAGATCGGCGAAGTCCATGAAGGCGCCGCCACCATGGACTGGATGGAGCAGGAGCAGGAGCGCGGCATCACCATCA
>DYFX01000066.1 GCA_020724945.1 Candidatus Paceibacter sp. | reverse complement strand
GCCTTGAACTGCCAGGTATAGAGCCAGTAGGTCTCGCGGCCGATGTCGAGCATGACGCTGTTGGCCGGGTTCGGCCTGTAGCCCTGCTTGTCGACGCCCGTGGCGATCTTGATGGCCATGTGCGGCAGCGCGCCGGCGGGACTCTCGGGGACGACATAGGTGAAGCCTGATGCGTCCTGCGTCAGCATGGTGCCGGCCGGGAGATCCATCCGGTACTTGCCGTCAGCGCTCGTGACCGATCGCCATTCGACTTCCGGCGCCGAGGCGGCGGTGCCCGAAGACGGCTGGCGCGCCGGCGCCGGGGCGGCGGAACCTTCACCCGCTTCGGAGGGCGCGACGCCTTCCTGGGCTTCCTGGGTCGCGGTCCCTTCGGCGCCCTCTTCGACGGCCGGACCGCGCCCGGACATCAGCGCCCAGACCGCGAACGCGGGAATGAGCACGAGCGCCGCGACATAGGCCAGGAGGCGCTTGCGCGGGACGGCGTGCTCGAGGTTCTTGAGATCGGTCGTGATGGTGCGGTTCTCTTCCATAGGTCATTCGTGATGTGCCGCGCGTGCGGCGTGGTTCATGGGCGCACCCTAGCCGAAAACGCCGAAAACATCAAGTCTCGTCTTCGGACGGCAGGGCCTTGAAGCTCGCGGCGACGGCGTCGAATCCCGGAAGCGCCCTCTCCTCGAAATCCTCTCCAGACAGCCAGAAACGCGCCTTCCCGTCGGCCGTCGGGACGAAGCGGTGCCCTTCCGCGTCTTCTTCGACGAGCGGCATCGGCCTCTCCGGCGGAGCGACGAGCTCGATCGTGACGAGCGCGATGCCGTCGGATGACGCCGAAAGCGCTTCCGCATACTGCGCTCCGGACGCCCCGGCCTTCACGGACAGGAAATACCCTTCAGGGAGATCGATTTGGAAACGATGCCCATCGAGTTCGGCCGCGTATGCCGTCATCCGCGCCTCTTCGACCGCGGGCGACGCAGGGTCGACCGCGTCGTCCGGAATGGCCTGGGCGGCGCGCTCCGCTTCCTCGGCCGCGATCCGCATCTCGCGTTCCTTCTTGGCCGTATCGAGATACAGCAGCGCGCCGACGAAGAGGGCGGCGCCGAGGACGATGGCGAAGCCGGCGATGGGTTTTGCGGCGCCCCGTCGGGGTACGGGTCGATCCATACCGCTCCTTTACGCGTAAGATTCCGCCTTCATCATAGCACGGACCAGCGGAAGGCTCGACAGCGGCCGGTCGAGGCGCGCTTCCATGAAGGAAAGCGCGGAGGCGAACGCCGCCCCTTCGACGGAGGATGGGGCCGGAGCGGCGCCATCGAGCGTTCGGCAGATGGCCTCGACGGAGCGCTGGGTCAGCGTCTCGCAGCCGACGAGCGCGCGCTCATCGAGGACGCACGCGCCGCAGGAGGCGGTGCCGGGGACCGGCAGGAAGCGCGCCTCCCCGAAACGGATCGGGCGGCCGCATTCGGAGCAGGCGTCCAGTTTCGGTCGATAGCCGAGCCGCGCCATGAAGCGCCAGACGAAGGCCGAAAGGCGCGCGTCGACGCGTTCGCGCGGGACGGATGCCAAGTCGGCGAACCAGGCCTCGATGAGGCGCCAAAGCTCGGGGTCGGGGTCGCCCGTCTTCACGAAGTGATCGATCATCTCGGCGGTGAAGGCGGCGGCGAGATAGCGGCGATCGTCGGACGCGAGCGGGTCGGGCGGGCGCACCATGATGGCGCCGCAGAGGGTCTCGGTGCGGCGGCCGCGCGCGACATGCAGGTCGACGAGGCCGTACGGCTCGAGGTGCGGACCGAGCTTGGAGAGCACCTTGCGGGTCCCGCGGCCCACCGCCAAGAGCTTCCCGGCCTCTCGGGTGTAGACGGTGTACATGCGGGCGGCGTCGCGCCAGGTCTCGCGGCGCAGCACGATGCCGCGGACATGATAGGTGGAACTCATACGTCGCTTACCCGACCCGCTGTCGGTCAGACAGGCCGAGCCTGTCTTCCCTATCGCGTGTCGGCCGCTCCTCCTTCGCGGCTGGGCAGGCCCAGCCTTGATGGCGGTTCAAGGTGTTTTTTGCGGTCGCAAAAAAAATCATTCTGTTTTCAGCCTGTCGAGATAGGTCTGCAGGAAGAGCGTGGCGGCCGCGGTGTCGCGGTCGAGGCCGGAAGCCTTCCAGGCCTTCCTTCCCCCCATCGCGTTCATGTGGGCCTCGATCTCGCGGCTGGAAAGGCGCTCGTCTTCGAGGACGACCGGGACATCGACCGCCCCCTCCAGCTTCGCCGCGAACGCGCGGACGGCATCGGTCTGCGACGAGGAGGACCCGTCGGTCGAGTACGGCAAGCCGACGATCACCTGATCGATGCGTTCGCCCTTGATGACGGCCTTGATGTCCTCGATCAGGGCCGCCTCGCCCCCGTGGCGGAGGATCTCGAGCGGCGCGGCGGTGCCCGTCTCGGTCGATCCGTCGGCGAGCCCGACGCGCTTGGAGCCATGGTCGATGGCTAAGACATTCATAGAATCGGCCCTCCTGCCCCGTTCAGGGGAGAATCCTTAAATCGGCAGCGGGGTCAAGATCTCGTAGCCGTCCTTGGCGACGGCGACGGTGAGTTCCCAGTGGGCGGCGAGGCCGCCGTCGTCGGTCGTGAAGGTCCAATCGTCGGACTCGAGATCGACCTCCCACGACCCCATGGTGACCATCGGCTCGATGGCGAGGACCATCCCCTCCTTCATCGTGACCTTGGGCATGTCCGGATCGTCGTAGTTCGGGACGCTCGGCTCCTCGTGGACATGGTGGCCGACGCCGTGGCCGACCAGGGCGCGGACGACGCCGAAACCGGCGCGTTCGACGACCGGCTGGATGGCCTGGCCGATCTCGCGGATCCTGCCGCCGGGGCGGATGACATCGACGCCGGCCATGAGCGCTTCCTTGGTGACGCGGATGAGCTTGAGCGCCCTCTCGGAGACCTGTCCGACCGGCAACGAAACGGCCATGTCGGTGCAGAGGCCCTTGTAGCGAAGTCCGATGTCGAGGGAGATGATGTCGCCCTCCTTGAGGACGCGGCCGGGGTGCGGCGGCGCGTGGACGACCTCGTCGTTGATGGAGGTGCAGACCGTGCCGTTGAACGGCGTCGGACCGCCGGCCTTGTAGCCCTTGAAGGACGGTTCGCCGCCGGCGTCGCGCATGCGCTTCTCGGCGTGCCGGTCGAGCTCCGCCGTCGAGACGCCAGGCTTCACCATCGCGCAGAGCTCGCCCAAGATCGCGCTCAAAAGCGCTCCGCCTTCGCGGAGCTTCGCGATCTCATCCTGGGTGTAGATGGTGGCGGCCATAGCCAAGAGAGCTTAGCCTTTCCGGTCGGAATCGGCAACTAGCGGGAATTGATGATGCGGCCGGTGATCGTGAAGGTCACGGCCACGACGAGCAGGACGGAAACGGCGACGATCAGCCAGGTGCGGAACTTGCGCGCGCCACGCTTGGCGCGCATGAACTCCTCCAGCTTGAGCTGGATGTCGCGCGCGACATCGGGGATGCTGGACTTGGCGTTGACGAGGATGAGCCGCTTCTTGGCGTCGAACCAGGCCTTGAGCGGCTCGGTGATCTCGTGATAGTGGCGCAGGCGCTCTTCGACCAGCTCCGGCGTGTCGTCGCCGCGCCGCACGAGCTCGCCGCCGCACATGTCGCATACGCCCTTCGGGTTCTGCGGCGGCTGGGTGATGAGGTTGTAATTCGTCTTGCACTTCGCGCAGATGCGGCGATACGAGATGCGGCGCTTGGATTCCTCGTCGGGGACCTCGAGATAGAGCACGGCGTCGGGGTGGAAGAACGACGCGCACTTCTTGGCCTGCTCGACCGAGCGCGGGAAGCCGTCGATGATCCAGCCCTTCGGATGCTTCGCGACCCACTCCTTGAGGAGCGGCATGATGATGTCGTCGTCGACGAACGCGCCCTTGCTCATCTCGAGCTTGGCCGTGCGCCCGCGCTCCGAATCCTCCTCCTGCAGTTCGCGCAGCAGGTCGCCCACCGAGACGGCGGGTACGCCCATCGTGATGGAGAGGATGTGCGATTGCGTGCCCTTGCCGGAGGCCTGCGTCCCGAGGACGGCGAGTTTCATCTTCTTCATACGGGGAGGATGGCGAGTGAGAGGAGGTAGCCGAGGATGGATCCGAGCGCGATGGGCGGCAGCGCCGGCATCGGGGCGCGCGCGGGCTGGGCCAGGAAGAGCATGAACATCAGGGCGAACCCGGCAGCCGCGCCGGCGAGCGACGCGACGGCGGGGACGACGCCGACGCGGAGCGCGGCGGCCGCGAGCATGGCGGGCAGGGCGACATCGCCGGTGCCGAGCAGCATGCCGCGGCCCGGAGTCTCACCGGTCGCGCGGGCGAGGATGTCGCGCAGGCGGAGCGGGGGCAGGACGAAGGCGAGGACGACGCCGCGCGAAGTGAGCGCACGGAACATCTTCACCATGTGCCGAGTGCGGTACACGGCCACGATATCATAGAAGGAAAGCGCGGCCAAAAGGACGATGACGGCGGTCGGCGTGAGGTCCGCGGCGATGGCCGCGGCGATTCCGGCGACGCCGATGACGAGCGAAAGATTGGCCGTCAGGACGGATTTCCAGGCGAAGCGCGACAGGATGACGAGCGAGCCGGCGACGAGCGCGAGCTCGGGTTCGAGGTAGATGTCGGCGATGAACCAGGCGCCCGAGAGCATCGCGAAGGTGAAGAGCGCCTGGAAGAGCGCCGGCTTGCGGATCGTCCGGAGCGCCAGGATGAGCATGATGGTGCCCAGCAGGACGACCGTCAGGATGTACGGCACGGAAATCGCCGCCGAGGGCGCGTACCCGCCCGCGAGGCCGGCCTTCTGCGCCGCCGCGATCGCGAGCCCGCCCGTCGCGAAGAACATCAGGATCCCGTGCCACAGGATGCTCCTCTGCTCCCCTTTCGGAGCCACGGCGATGGGATGGTGTCGGGCGTCCGGCATACGGATGCAGTGTAGCAAAGATGGGCGCGCCGGCGTATGATCGGGCGGTATCACTCTTCACCCTCCCGTCATGCCGGAAATCAAGATCGACGCCCAGAACGAGGTCGTCCAGGGCCGCTACGCCAACATCGTGTCCGTGACCGCGCAGGAACGCGAGATCGTCATCGACTTCATGGCCGTCGTGAAGGCCGGCGGCAAGGAGCCGCACGGCCAGCTCGTCTCGCGCGTCTTCCTGAACCGCTTCACCGCCCGCGAATTGAGCGACCTCATCCGCGGCGTCGAGCAGAACTGGGAGAAACAGCGCTTCGACGCGCCGAAGCCGGAGGAACCGAAAGCCTGAACCGAAAGAGCGGCC
>DYFX01000065.1:2275-5414 GCA_020724945.1 Candidatus Paceibacter sp. | reverse complement strand
GATTTGGCCCCGAAGGCTGAGGGCCGTAAGGTCGCTCCGATACCTATCGAATCGGGGAACGGCGGACCGCGGATTGAGTTTCCGTTGTCGCGGTATTCGGCGCTGCGCTCGTTTGCGGCGACGAGGGAAGGCGAGTTGATGGCCTACCGTTCGGGGATGGCCCTGATGGCGGGGTTGTTCAACGCGGCCTATGCTCGGCGCTTTTGCCGCGAGCACGGCATCGAGGTGCGCGTTCACACCGAGGGCGTCAACACGGCGGGCGGGATTTTGGTGCCGGACGATATGGCCAGCACAATTATCGACCTGCGCGAACAGTTCGGCGTGTTTCGGCGGAACGTGCGTATCGAGCCGATGTCGAGCGATACGAAGGTGGTTCCGCGGCGCACCGGCGGGTTGACTGCGTACTTTGCGGCCGAAGGCGCGACGGCGACGGAATCCGATGCGTCTTGGGACAGCATCAATCTTGTGGCGAAAAAGCTCGGCGCGCGGACCCGGTATAGCGCGGAGTTGAGCGAGGATGCGGTGATCGACTTTGCCGACACCCTGGCGCGCGAAGCGGCTTACGCCCTGGCGTACAAGGAGGTTCACCGGGACGGGTATCGCTACGGACGGCGGTATTGTCGGCGTCGCGACGAAATTCAACAACACGCCGAGTTTGGCGGGGGCGGTCGCTGCGGCGAGCGGACACGACACTTTTGCCGAGATCGACGGAAGCGATCTGGCGAAGCTGATGGCGGCCTTGCCTGAATACGCTTCGGCCAATGCCAAGTTTTACTGTTCCAAGGTGCCGGCGGAATTGGTCTTCGGTCGGTTGAAGGCCGCTGCGGGCGGAAACGATATCCTGTCGCTCGAAGGCAAAATGCAGCGCGCGTATCTCGGGTATCCTATCGAGGTGACCCAGGTGATGACGAAGGTCCAGACGGCGCTGAACGCTACGGCGATGATCCTGTTCGGCGATCTCTCGATGGCCGCGACGATGGGCAACCGGCGCGATATCACGATTGGGCTTACCGACCAGCGGTACTGGGAGGAAGACCAGATCGGGATCAAGGTCAGCGAGCGCATGGATATCGTCGTGCACGACGTCGGCAGCACGACGGCCGGCGACACCGGGCCTATCGTGGCTTTGATGGGCACGACGTAACCGCCGAGGACGGCAGAAAGGATTAGATCATGATTCACAGTCAGAATACGAAGATCGTGTCGGTGATTGGGCCGGTTTCGGTCGGGACAACGCCGGTCACGGGCTTGATCGACACGCTTGGCGCGGAGTACTGCACGATCACGTTTGCTCTTGAGACCCAGGCGGCGAGCCAGCCGCCCACGACCATGAGCCTTGGCCATGGCGAGGCGACCAACTCCTTCACGGCGCTGACGGATTCCAATTTTGCCATTCCGACGCCGAACACGTCGACGGGCATGATTGTGCCGTTTTTCGTGAATTGCAGTAGCAAGAAACGCTACCTTCAAGTAACGCTTGCCAACACGGCTGCGACGATTTCGAGTGTGACAGCTGAGCTGTCGCGGCTGGACGAAACGCCGAATACCAACGCGGAGCTTGGCGCTTCGGCGGTCGGATACTTCTAGGTGCTTCTTTCTCCCATGGGCGCCGGAGCGTTTGTGGCCGGCGCCTATAGGAGGTTAACGAACCGGTGAGGGAGAAGATTGAGGATGGTTCGATTGAACCTCGGCAGCGGTGCGGTCCCGCTGGAAGGGTGGGATAACCTAGACATCAAGGACGGGCGAGGCGCATATCCGTTGGAAGTGCCGGACGGGAGCGTCGACGAAATTCGCGCGTCGCACGTGCTCGAGCATTTCAGCCACACCATGACGGGGGCGATTGTCAAACATTGGGTGGATAAGCTGGCGCCCGGCGGCGTGTTGCGGATTGCGGTTCCTGATTTCGAGCAGGTGGCCAAGCGTTATTTGGCTGGTGAACCGATCAACGTGCAAGGGTACGCGATGGGCGGGCACGTGGACGCTTACGATAGGCACGGCGCGCTGTTCGACAGGGAGTGCCTGGCGGAGGTGATGGCGGACGCTGGGTTGGAACGGATTGGGACCTGGACGAGCGAGGCGGAAGACTGCGCGTCGTTGCCGATCTCGCTGAATCTTATGGGGTATAAGCCGTGTTCGACCCTGGCCGAGATTGGGGGAGTGCGCGCGTGCGTCAGCAGTGCACGCTTTGGTCCGGCGCTTCATCACCGATGTGCCTGGCAGGCGTTTGTTCAGTTGGGAATTCCTTACGACGTTTCGGTCGGCGCGTTCTGGCACCAGTTGATTTGCGAGGCGATTGAGCGGCAATTGAGCGATCCGAAGTGCGAATTTGTGCTGACGCTCGATTACGACACGCTGTTCACCGCGGCGGATGTGATGGAATTGTACCGGCTGATGCGCGCTTTTCCCGAGGCCGACGCGGTGTGTCCGCTGCAATCCAAGAGGTCCAGCAGGGATGCGTTGTTCACGATTTGCGATGATGGAGGGAAGCCGAAAGACCGCGCTTATGCGGCCGATTTTGCGCGTAACTTGACGCGGGTGACTACGGGGCACTTTGGTTTGACGCTGTTTCGTGCTGACGCGCTGCGCAATCACCCGAGGCCGTGGATGGTCCCCAGGCCGGACGCGGAAGGGCGATGGTCCGACGATAAGATCGACGCGGATATCGATTTCTGGTTTCGGTGGCGGGATGCAGGGCGCACGCTGTTTTTAGCGAATCGCGTGGTGGTCGGGCATTTGGAAGAGGTGGTGAGTTGGCCGTCGCTCGATTATTCGCCGATTCATCAATCCTGGTCGGAATATTGCGAGATAGGACGGCCGGCGGAGGTGGCGCGATGACAGGGTCGAAGCGATGCCGCGTGATCGTGGCATACGGTATGTATAGTGTTGGCGATATTGTCTGGCCGACGGGAGCGTACAGGGATCACCTGTTGCGGAACGGTTATATCACGTTGTTGCCCGAGCCGGAGATGGAGGTTGCGGAGCCTGTGCGCGAAACCGCGCTGAGGCGCAGGAGGAGCAAACGGTGGGACAGATAACGATTGCCGGGACCGTCGCGGGGCAGGGTTTTACGGGCAGCGTGACGCGAGAGCCAAGCGGGAGCCTGGCGCACGTGTCGAGCGTCGGTCCGGGCGTGGCGGGG
>DYFX01000065.1:0-2265 GCA_020724945.1 Candidatus Paceibacter sp. | reverse complement strand
GGGAGCTTGACGACGCGGACGGACGACGATACGGGCACGATTACCAGCACCGGCCACCCGTTCAATAACGGCGAGATTGTGGACATTTTCTGGGCGGGCGGCATGCGGTACGGCATGACCGTATCGAGCACGTCGGCGAACACGTTCGTTTTGGGCGCGTTCGGCGTCGGCGCCGGGGACAATTTGCCCGCGCAGGGTACGGCCGTGGTCGTGTGTTTGCAGGAGACCGTGAATATCGACTTCGACGGAGACGACGCGAAGCTGATTGTCGTGACGGCGGACGGGCGGGCGTCGTTCGATTTCCAACAGGGTAATGGGACGTCGGTGGCACACGTCGAGATCGGCGCGGCAAACGAGGTGTTGGCCTGGGCGTCGGATTCGAGCGCCGCGAATCTCTTGACCGGCGAAGCGGTTGGGCAAGTGAAGGTTTCGAGCGGAACCGCGAACGCGGTCAACGTGAAGATCCTGGTGGAATACGACAGCGGCGGTTAAGCCGAGGACACCGGCATCCAAGGAGGGTAGAGGTATGCCGATTACGCTTGCCGAGGTGAAGGCGCATCTACGAATCGACGATACGGAGAGCGACGCGCTGCTGGAGGTGTACATCAAGGCCGCGCGGACGAAGATTGAGGCAATCCTTGGTCGGTCGTTGCTGACCCAGACGCGGGCGGCGTATTTTGACGGGTTTCGCGACACGTTGGAGTTGGACTATCCGCCGTTGCAGAGCGTGACAAGCATTACCTTTTTGAACGAGCAAGGGGTGACTGAGACGTTGGACCCCAGCGTTTATCGTGTGGTGACGGAGAATACGGTGGGGCGTGTGGAATTGGCTTTTGGAGCCTCGTGGCCGGCCACCTATCCCGTCACGAATGCGGTGGTGGTGACCTACGTGGCGGGGTACGGCAGCGGACCCGCCGACGTCCCGGAACACCTGCGCCTGGCCATGCTTCACATGGTGGCCAGGTGGTATGAAAACCGCGAGCCGGTGGTGGTTGGAGCGAGCGCGACGGAGTTGGATGGCGTCGAGGAGAGGCTTTGTTACGACAGGTTGATTCCGATATGAGGGCCGGGCGACTGAGACATCGCGTGGTGGTTTGCGAGGATCTGGAGTCGCTGGACGACGCCACGAACGAGGTTGTCTATACGCCGACGCCGGTGGCGACGCGGTGGGCGGAGATTGAGCCGGTGGCCGGGGATGAGCGCGCTGCCGCGGCCAGGGTGCACGCGGACACGACCCATAAGGTGCGACTGCGCTACTTTGCAGGTCTTACAACGAGGCATTGGTTTTTGTACGGAACGAGGCGGCTGGAGATTCTGTCTGTAGTGGACGTCGGAGAGCGGAAGAGCGAGCACGTGTGCGAGTGTCGTGAGGTGGTGTGATGGCCATCGAGCCCGAGGATGTGATCACACAGGTTGCGTTGGCGGACGCCGCGGTAACGGCGGCGATTGGCGCGCGCATCTATCCCGATATGGCGCCGCAGTCCGCAGAGCCGCCGTACGTGATCGTGACGCGGATCGACGCGGTGCGTGAGCACGCGCTGTCGGGCGCGGCGGGGTGCGGGACGGCGCGCGTGCAGGTGGACGTCTACGATCGGAGCAAGACCGGGGCGTGGGCCGTGGCGGAAGCCTTGCGTTCGGCGTTGTTCGGATGGAGCGGCACGCGCGGGGGGCGGCGGTGCAGCATTTTGCTTGAGAGCGATACGAGCGAGATCGTGCCGCAGCCGGACGGGGGAAGCGGTGCGGGCGGGAAGGCGATACGGAGGGTATCGCAGGATTACAGCGTGTTTTTTGACGAGTCGGTGCCGACCGTATAGGAGATCGTGGGATGGCTATCGAGGGACTTGGCGCGACCTTGACCAGGAGCGGGTATTCCTGGAAAATCAAGAGTATTTCTGGTGTCGGAGTGAAATACGACGCTATCGATGTAACTGATTTGAGCACGACGGCGTATAAAGAATATTTGGCCACGGTGCTCGGGGATATTGGGGAAATCCAGCTTGAGTGTTATTTCGACGGGACGTATCCGCCGGGCGGCCCGACGACGGCCGCGACGACGCGCATTACGTTTCGTAATGGCACGTGGTGGCAGGCGAGCATGTACTGCCTTGGCTACGAACTTGGCGATGTGACCGCTGGCGAGGCGCAGATGATGACGATCACCTTGAAGGCGGCCGGTGGCGCAAACGCGATTACGACGGGGTAAGTATGAGTTTGGATCGCGAGAGCATTTTGAAGCCGCGTGCGTTCAAGATCGAGAAGGTCCAC
>DYFX01000064.1 GCA_020724945.1 Candidatus Paceibacter sp. | reverse complement strand
CGAGAAAGTCTCCTGCGAGTATGTCCGTGTCGACAAGAAGCAGGAATCGAACTACTCCGTCGTGCTCAACTACAAGGCGGAGCGCACCATCCTCGTCTACCACATCGACCGCAAGTACAAGCTCCCCAAGCTCAAGCCCACGCGGTGGATCTACCTCACCTCGATGGGCAAGAATCACATGAACCTGCATAGGGAACTTCTCCGGCATGTGAAGAAGACGGGCGCCAAGCTCGGTTTCAACCCCGGCACGCACCAGCTCAAGCAAGGCCTCGAGAAGCTCCGCCCGCTGCTGCAGGTGACGACCGTCCTGTTCGTGAACAAGGAGGAGGCGCGCCGCATCGTCGGGGAGATCGCCGACATGAAGGAGCTCCTGATGGCCGTCCGGCATGTCGGGCCGCAGGTCGTCGTCATCACCGACGGCGAGAAGGGCTCCTACGCCTATGACGGCCAAAGCTTCTGGAAGTGCGGCATCACCGACACGCCCGTCTTCGAACGCACCGGCGCCGGCGACTCCTTCGCCACCGCCTTCCTCGCGGCGCTCGATCTCGGCAAGCCGATTCCCGACGCCATGCGCTGGGGCACGATGAACTCCGCCTCCGTCATCACGAAAGTCGGTCCGCAGGCGGGGCTCCTCACGCGCAGGCAGATGGAGACCTGGCTCAGGAAGTACCCCAAGATCAAGCCGCATCTCTTCTGATATGCTGACGACGCTGAAGCCCGTCCTCGCCAAGGCGCACAAGGGGAACTACGCCGTCGGCGCCTTCAACACCAACAACCTCGAGATCACGCTGGCCATCATCGAGGCGGCCGTCGAGACGCGTTCGCCGGTCATCATCCAGACGAGCGAAGGCGCGGTCGACTACGCCGGCATGGACTACCTGAAGGCGATGATCCTGACGGCCGCGAAGTCCAAGGTTCCCGTCGTCTTCCATCTGGACCACGGCAAGGACCTGAAGGTCGTGAAAAAGGCCATCGACTCCGGCTACACCTCCGTGATGTACGACGGTTCCGCGCTTCCGGAAAAGGAGAACATCTCCAATACCAGGAAAGTCGTGGCATGGGCGCGCAGGAAGGGCGTCTCGGTCGAGGCCGAACTGGGAGCCCTCGCCGGCATCGAGGACTTCGTCTCCGTCGAGGAGAAGGACGCGCATCTCACCGATCCGCGGAAAGCGCTCGCCTTCGTCAAGGCGACGAAGTGCGACGCGCTCGCCATCGCCATCGGCACCGCCCACGGCGCCTTCAAGTTCAAGGGCGAAACCGTGCTCGATTTCGATCGCCTGAAGCGCATCAAGGAGCTGACGAAGATGCCGCTCGTGCTCCATGGCGCCTCCGGCATCGATGCCGCGCTCGTCGAACGCACCAAGACCCAGTGCTCCATCCTCGGGGACTGCGCGCGGCTCGAGAACGCCCACGGCGTCTCGGACGCGGCCATCGCCAAGGCCGTGAAGCTCGGCATCAACAAGATCAATGTCGACTCGGACCTCCGCATCGCCTTCACCGCCGCCGTGCGCGAGACGCTCTTGAGCGACAAGAAAGCCTTCGATCCACGCAAGATCCTCGGACCCGCCAAGACGCTGATGAAGGAGGTCGTGAAGCATAAGATGGAACTGTTCGGCTCCGCCGGACGCGCGTGATATGGGAAAGATCCTCGTCACCCGGAAGATCCCGAAAGCCGGCGTCGACCTGCTCAAGGCCGCCGGACACCAGGTCCGCCTCTGGCCCAAGAGCACGGTCATGCCGCGGAAGGAACTGCTCAAGGCCGCCAAGGGCGCCGACGGCGTCCTCTCGCTCCTGACCGACCGCATCGACGACGCGTTCTTCGATGCCGCCGGGGAGCGGCTCAAGATCGTCGCGAACTACGCCGTCGGTTACGACAATTTCGACCTCGCAGCCTTCAAGCGCAGGAAGATCCTCGCCGCCAACACGCCCGGCATCCTGACCGCGGCGGTCGCGGAACACGCCTTCGCCCTGATGATGGCCTGCGCCAAGCGCATCCCGGAAGCTGACCGCTTCACGCGCGCCGGCAAGTACAAGGGCTGGGAACCGGAGCTCCTCCTGGGCACCGAACTGACGGGCAAGACCATCGGCATCCTCGGCCTGGGCCGCATCGGCGCCCAGGTCGCCCAGCGCGCCGTCCGCGGCATGGAGATGAAGGCGATGTACCACGACATGAAGCGCAACGAAGCGTTCGAGCGGGAGACCGGCGCCGTCTTCGCCACCGTCGACGAGCTCCTGAAGGCCTCGGATGTCGTCTCCTTGCATGTCCCGCTCCTGCCGTCCACGCGCCATCTCATCGACGCGAAGAAGCTCCGCCTGATGAAGCGCACCGCCATCCTGATCAACACCGCGCGCGGACCGGTCGTCGACGAGAAGGCGCTCGTGGCTGCGCTCAAGGCGAAGCGCATCGCCGCCGCCGGGCTCGATGTCTACGAGGACGAGCCGAGGCTCGCGCCCGGACTCGCCAAGCTTCCGAACGCCGTCCTCACGCCGCATACCGCGTCCGCCACGGTCGAGACGCGCACCGAAATGTCCAAGCTGGCCGCGCAGGCCATCATCGATGTCCTCGCCGGCAAGACGCCGCCGAACCTCGTTCCGCTGCCCTGAACGGCGAAACCCCGTGCCATCGGCGCGGGGTTTCGCTATGCTCGAACCAGGAGGAGATCATGTACATCGCATCCATCGTCCTCCGGACCGACGCACGGCCGGACCCGAAGGACATCGCCCCGTTCTTCGAGCTCCCGAAGGAACTCCGCATCGACGGATCGGAAGGCCTCGAGGTCTTCCGCATCAATTGCGTCTACCGCCTCCGCTCCGATGCGGAGCGCACGGAAATCCGCATGCCGACCTACATGTTCGCGCGGCTCGAGGACGGCCGCCTCGAACTGGTCGCCTTCCGCCTCACGCGTCCGCGTTCGGCCGAGCCGTACGACGAGGCGCGCGACGCCTTCGCGACCATCCGCCGGTACGCGGACGGCCTGCCGGATGACGAACCGCATCGCCGCAGGCTCGTCTCCTGCTCCGCCTTCCTCGAGGAGCGTTGGAAGGCCGATGAGGCGATCCTCCGGCGCCTGCTCGCCCTCCCGTTCGCCCGCGCGTCATCCTGACGCGCTTTTTTTCATGCCTGCTTCACCCGCATCCCGTCATGGGCGAGCGAGAGCTTGAGCCCGGGCGCACGCGAACGCGCATAGTGCTTCAGGAACGCTTCCGCCTCGTGGTGCGGCGGATAGGTGTGGCCGGTCTGCGTGAGGACGAGATGCTCGACGCCGAGCCAAAGGGCGTACTTCACCGAAAGGTCGGGGGTCAGGTGTCCGCGGAACTTCCGTTCGAACCAGAAGGCGGCGTCGAGCACGAGCGTACGGACGCCCTGCAGGGACTTGAGCGTCGGCGCCGGGATCGACGCGACATCGCTGGCGTAGGCGAAACGCCCGATGCGGAAGCCGAGCGTCGGGAAGCCGGGCAGGAGGCTGTGCCGGACGCGCAGGAAGCGGACGCTCATCGATCCGATCTTGGCGGTGGCGCCGGACTTCACGAACCGATACGCCAATCCCGGAAACGCCCCGTATCTCCGGAGCGTCGCCTGTTCGGTGTAGACCGGCAGGACGGCGCCGTGCGCCGAGGCCCAATCCGAAAGCGTACGGAGTCCGCCGGCGGCGTCGAGGTGCGCATGCGTCAGCAGCACGGCATCGATCTTCTGGACGCGGTGCGAAGCGAGCTGATAGCCGATGTCGGGACCGGCGTCGATGAGGATCGCCGTCTCTCCGGAACGCACCAGGGCCGCCGAGCGCAGGCGCCGGCTCTTCGAATGCGGCTTCATGGCGTCGCGGCATAGCGCGTCGTCATGTCCGATGCGCGGTATGGCTTCCGCCGGTCCGGTCCCCAGGAGCAGGGCTTCCATGTGATTCCAGCATACACCCCGCGCCATTGACCGCCAACGCGCGACGCCCTAAGCTCGGAACGACCGCCCTTTTCCTGGAGGACCCCATGGGCCTGAAGTTCCTGCTCTGCCCGTGCCTCCGGCACGGCCGCTTCGTCCGCGATCCGGATCCGCATCTCGCGGACCCGCGCCGGGCTCCCCTGCCCGTCGAGGTCGGAAGCCGCGAGATGGCGAACGCCATGCTCGAAGACGCCGTGCGGAACGCCGTGCTCGATCCCGGCGACCTCCGGAACATCGAGAACGCCATCGCCGATTCGATGATGCCCGTGAAGGACGCCTGGATCGAGGAGGATCTGCGCATCCGCATCCAGCTCTGGAATGTCGCCGCCGGCACGACGAACGATCCCGCCGCCTTCGGCGCGACGGACTTCCACGCCTACCTCGCCCTCGTCGACGGCTTCGGCCAGGACGACCCCGCAGCCTGACGGCTGCGTTTTTCGTTGACATCCCGGCCGAAGATGCTATCGTTCCTCCGTCGAGGGCCGCTAGCTCATCTGGTAGAGCACCTGCTTTGCAAGCAGGGGGTGATCGGTTCGAGTCCGATGCGGTCCACCATCGAAAAAGCTCCCTGCACGGGGAGCTTTTTCGTCGACCGTCACTTCTTGGAGACCTGTTTCCAGAGCCAGATGCCGAGCAGGACGAGGTCCGCCAGGACGGCGATCCAGGTGAGGAGCGCCAGCAAGGCGAAACCGCTCGTGCCGCCGCCGTATCCGTATCCCATCATATGGAAGGATGATGAATGATGACCCCGCCATCATACCACGCGCGTACGCCGCGCGCTTGAGACCGTCCGATCGCGCATGCCGTACGGAGCTTCGGATCGGACGATGCAGCGGTTGCTTCCGCCCATGGCTTCACCTATGATGTGCACGAATGACATCTCCATGACCGCCCCCGAGAACATCGAATGCGAGCTCCGAGCCTTCGTCACGGACGAGGAATTCGCGGCCTTAGCGGACCGGCTGGGACGCGAAGCGGCCGTCCTGGGCGAGGACGACCAGGTCACCTACTACTTCGACGGCAACGGCGATCCCGACCTCCGCATCCAGCGGAACGCCTCCGGCGGGAAGATCTGGTACAAAGGCGGCAAGATGCACGACGAGGCGCGCCGCGAGATCGAGATCCCCTTCGGGCCCGGCGAGACCTTCGCGAGGCTCGAGGAACTTTTCACGGCGCTCGGGTACCGGGTTTCCATCAAGTGGTTCCGCAAGCGGCGGACCTTCCGGTTCGGCGACATCACCGTCACGCTCGACGACACCCGGGGTTACGGCAAGATCGTCGAGTTCGAGCGGCTCTGCGCTCCGGAGAGGCGTGAGGAGGCCCTGGCCGACCTGAAGCGCGCGATGGCCGGATTCGGGATCGAGCCGTCGCCGAAGGAAGAGTTCGACCGGCGCTACGCGGAGTATCGAGCGAACTGGCGCGCGCTCCTCGGCACCGACGGATGAGAAAACCCGCCCTTTCGGGCGGGTTTTCGGTTTCGGCCTATTCCGTCTCTTCCGTACCGGTCGCGGAATCGTCGGGCCGGGCGGCCAGGAGCGCGGCCTTGAAG
>DYFX01000063.1:4018-5583 GCA_020724945.1 Candidatus Paceibacter sp. | reverse complement strand
TTCAAAAAAGGCCCTCACCCTGAGGAGCCGCCGCAGGCGGCGTCTCGAAGGGCGAGGGCGGCGAAAACAAAAGGCCGCCTGCGGGCGGCCTTTTTATTGCTTGGAATAGCTCATCTTTCGGCAACAGGTGGGCGCCATGACGAAAATCACTTTCATCGAGCACAATGGCACCGAACATCCCGTCGATGCCGAGGACGGCGCGATCCTGATGCGGGTCGGGCAGGCGAATTTCATCCCGACGATCAGAGGCGAATGCGGCGGCACCTGCAGCTGCGGCTCCTGCCACGTCTATGTCGATCCGGAATGGCTGCCGAAACTCAAGCCGCCGCATGAGCTGGAGCAGATGATGATCGACTCGCTCGAACTCGTGAAGCGCGACAACAGTCGGCTCACTTGTATGATCCTCGTCACGCCGGAGCTCGACGGCATGGTCCTGCGGCTGCTCAATCCCGATATTTGAAAGCGACAGCGGAAGGCGCGGCGCCCGAAACATTGGAAATAGATCGGGTGCCGATCCGCTGTCCTCAGAAGGGCGTCGCCGCAGCCCTCCTTCGGCTCAGCTCTCTTTCACCGGCACTTTGAAGAATTTCGCGCCTTCGCGGTGGATCTTCTCCAGATGCTTCTGCAGCACTTGGAGTTGGACTTCGAGTTGTTCCATCGACGTGCAATTCATGGTCACGGTCGGCAGGCCGCTCGTCGGGGACTCTCCGACAGGATTGAGGATGATGCGCACGCTGGAGCGCTCTTCGCCCTCCGGCGGCGCAAATTCGAGTTCGAGCTGTTTCATGGGCATGCCTCTTCGGCAGGGATGGGGCGCAGAAAGCGGTTCGGTCGCGATCACGCTGGCGCCGCGACCACCTCCGAAGGTCAAGCAATCCCGCTGCCGTTGGCGTCAAGCGCCGCTGTTCGGTCGTAGCTGCTTCAGAAATCCGGCAAAAACCATCAGCCCTTCGGGCCAGGGGCCGTGGCCGCTTGCGACATTGATATGGCCGGAGAATCCGGCGTCGGCCAAGGCGGCGCCCCAGGCATCGGCCAGATCCTCCGTCTCCCGATAAGAGGAATAGGGATCGTCGCGGCTCGCGATGAGGACGGACGGGAAGCGCAGCGGCGTGGTCGGGATAGGTGCAAAGTGCGGATCGATCGCGGCATGCTCCACGATGGCGCGCTCCGAAGGCGGCGTGACGAAAAAGCCGCCGGCAATCTTCTCGTCGAGTGCCTGCGCCGCATGCACGGCCGCGATCACGCCGAGACTATGGGCGACGAGAACCACCGGCTTGTCCGCCGCGGCGATCGCCGCATTGATCCTCCCCGTCCAATCGTCCAATTTCGGCTGTTCCCAATCCTCTTGCGCAACACGGCGCGCGCTCGAAAGCTTGGCTTCCCAGCGGCTTTGCCAATGGTCCGGACCCGAATTGCTGAGACCGGGAATGATGAGGATATCGGCGTCCTGGCTGCGCATCGCGAGTCAACAATCGAAAGGAGCCCCCAAGGTGGGGCTTTCGCCGTCCAAATCAAGGGCGACGAATAAAGGGGAGGCAGGCGTCAGGCTTGTGCCGTCTCAGGCG
>DYFX01000063.1:0-4008 GCA_020724945.1 Candidatus Paceibacter sp. | reverse complement strand
CGTGCCGAGTGCGGCGAGAAAAGTCTCGTAGAGCTTTGCCTCGAGGCGGATGAGGTCGGGCGCGCGGGCGGCGTGGCCTTCATCGCCTGCCGCGATCTCGGCCTCGACCTGGCGCAGATGGCCAATCTCTTCGGCGAGCAGGCCATCGAGCTTTTTCGCGATCTCCGAGCCTTCGAGCGCGCTTTTGTAAAGTCCGTAGACCTCGAGCGCGCGGCGCTCGATGAGCCAGGTCACATAAAGATAGGTGAGCTTTCCGCGCAGGCTTTCGTCCTGATCGGCGAATTGCGCTTCGCATTGGTGATCGAGCGATTGAAAATAATCCTCCGCCTCCTCGCCGCAGAGGAGTGTCGCGGGCGCGTAATGCTCGAAGGCTTCGCCGCCGATCTGCATCGCGAGCTTCTTGAGGCGCAGCGCATGGCGGCCTTCCTCGACCGCATGGGTCAGGATCGTCGCATTCAAGTTCTCGGCGCGCTGGCTCTTCACGATCTTGCGAAAGCCGACATATTCGAGAAAGGAGAAGGTGTTGAGCCAGCGCGCATGGAGCTGCGGATCGCGGACGACCGTGGTGATCAGGGAGCCGAGAGCATTCTTTGAGTTCATTGACATCTCATCATTGGCGTAAATCGATTGGGCGCTGACCTTCTCCCTGAAGGTGGCTTGCGAAGCAAGCCGGATGAGGGGTTGCGATCTCTCCAAATTTAACCCCTCATCCGGCCGCTCCGCGGCCACCCTCTCCCTCTTGGAGAGGGTTTGCAGCCTTCATCATTCACGCGTCGCCGAAGACGCGCTTAAAAATATAATCGACATGCTTCAAATGATAGCCGAGGTCGAAAAGCTCTTCGAGCTCGGCATCGCTCAGCACTTTCTTCACTTCCGCGTCCGCTTTCAACAACGGCAGAAACTCGCCTTCGCCGCGCCAGACCGGCATCGCGTTGCGTTGGACGAGCGCATAGGCCTCCTCGCGGCTCACGCCCTTTTGCGTCAGCGCGAGGAGAACGCGCTGCGAATGGACGAGGCCGCCGAGCGCATCGAGATTTTTTTGCATCCGTGCCGGATAGACGAGAAGCTTGTCGATCACCTGGGTGAGCCGGGCGAGGGCGAAGTCGAGCGTGATCGTCGCATCAGGCCCGATCATCCGCTCGACGGAGGAATGCGAGATATCGCGCTCATGCCAGAGCGCGACATTTTCCAAGGCCGGCATGACCATGCCGCGGATAAGGCGGGCGAGGCCGGTCAAATTCTCGCTGAGCACGGGGTTTCGCTTATGTGGCATGGCGGAAGAGCCTTTCTGGCCTTCCGAAAAATATTCCTCCGCCTCCAGAACTTCCGTGCGTTGCAGATGGCGGATCTCGACCGCGAGGCGCTCGATGGAAGAGGCGACGACGCCGAGCGTGGCGAAGAACATCGCATGCCGGTCGCGCGGGATGATCTGGGTCGAGACCGGCTCCGGCGTGAGGCCGAGCCGTTGCGCGACATGCTCTTCGACGCGCGGATCGATATTGGCGAAAGTGCCGACGGCGCCGGAGATGGCACAGGTCGCGATCTCGGTCTTGGCGGCGACCAGTCGCGCGCGGGCGCGTGAAAATTCCGCATAGGCCTCGGCGAGCTTCAGCCCGAAGGTCACCGGCTCGGCATGAATGCCGTGCGAGCGGCCGATGGTCGGCGTCAGCTTATATTCGAAGGCGCGCCGTTTCAGCGCCGCAAGCAAAGCATCGATGTCGGCGATGAGAATATCGGATGCGCGGGAAAGCTGCACCGCTAGGCAGGTGTCGAGCACGTCGGATGACGTCATGCCCTGATGGATGAAGCGCGCGTCCGGCCCGACGAATTCGGCGAGATGGGTCAGAAAGGCGATGACGTCATGCTTCGTCACCTGCTCGATCTCGTCGATGCGGGCGACATTGAATTGCGCCTGGCTGCCTTTCTCCCAGATGTTGCGTGCCGCCTCCTTTGGAATCATGCCGATCTCGGCCATGGCCTCGCAGGCATAGGCTTCGATTTCGAACCAGATGCGGAAGCGGGTTTCAGGCGCCCAGAGCGCGACCATCTCGGGGCGGGAATAGCGGGGGATCATCGGCGGAACTGTCTCTTGTGGAGATCGCTGATCGGTTCGAGCCCGGCTCGCAAACCTCTCAGCTTTTGATACAGCTTCGCCTAACATGACGACGGCCCCGCCGCCAGCCCTTGTGGCCGGAGACGGGGCCGCAGACCTGGTCTTATTCCGCCGCGAGGCGATGGATCTTCTCGTCATCCGGATTGACCGGCGCCGGCGGCAGGCCGCCCTCGGCGCGCGGGTTCTCGACATAGCGGAAATTGCCTTGGTTCCAAGGCCCGCGATGATCGTCCCCATGCGAGAGGTTGAAGACGATATTGACCGTGTCGTCCGGTTGGACGGTGCCGAAGAAGGGATCCGTCAGCCGTCCCATCGAGTCGAGCGCCTTCATGAACATGTCGGCATGGGTGATCTCGCGGGTCAGAAGATGCCGCAAGGTCCGCTTCGTGCCTTCATCGCGGCAATGTTTGATCAAGGCCTCATAGGTCTGCCGCGCGCCCGCTTCGGATGCGATATTGGCGCGCAGATCGCGCACCACATTGCCGCCCTCATTGACATAGGACGCCGACCAGGCCGAGCCCTGGCTGTCGATCAGATGCGGGCCGATGCCTTTGACGGCGAAGATCGGCGCTTCATAGACCTTCGACTGGTCGATCTTGCTCGTATGCTGGGCGATGAGCTTGCCGACCATTTCGAGATGGCTGAATTCCTCCAGCGCAATGTCCTGCAGCATGTCGCGCAGGCTCGCATCTTCGACATGGAAGGATTGTACCCAATATTGCAAAGCCGCGGTCAATTCACCGGTCGCGCCGCCGAATTGCTCGAGCAGAAATTGCCCGAATCTCGCATCCGGCTCGCGGACATCGACCGGCATGATGGTTTCTTTGACGTGAGAAAACATGACCTCGTCCTTTCGCGCATAACGTCGCGTTGGAAAACGGCGCAGGCGTTGAAAGGGTTCGCGAGGTGATCAAAAGTGATCGATCACTTTTGTCCTTGGACAGCCGAGGTGAGGGCGATAACGCTATGCGAATTTGGCGCAAAGCCTGCTTGAGCTTGCGCCATGCTTGATGTCGTAGATCCTCGCCGCTCAATCCTTCATATCGCATTGCAGAGCGGTGTCCAGCATCGCTCTTATCGCGCCTCGGCCGATGATGCTTTGGTCGCCGCCTTGCGACCACTGCTTACGAGTGACGGCGAGCATCCGTTGCCGATGAATGAAACACGCAGCCTGTGGATCACGCGGTCGGGTCGCCTGCTGCTCGCAACCGTCTGGGCCGAGGTGCCGCTCTGCACTTTCGCGATTGCCGATCAGGTCGTCGGCGCCGACAAGCTCTGGCAGATGCTGCATGAGGATACGCAGACCGTTACCCATCCTGATCGCTCGCCGCCGCCACCCTGGTGTGCGAGCCGGCGCGAAGCAGGGCTTGTCGGCCATCCTGAAGACAAAGCTTGGCTCGAAGAGTTCGAGCATAATCTCGCCTGGGCATGGATCGAGGCGAAGGCGGGGACGCAAGCTTAGGTTCGCAGTATCGTAAGTTTGCGGACCATAGGTCCGCGTTCCAGACTGCGGACCTCCAGTCCGCAAGAACTGGATCACTTACTTTCCAAACTTCTGCTTCCAACTCGGCAGCGCGCCGGCGAAGGGCAGGGGCTTCGCCTCATAGATCGCCCGGGCGATCGCCCGCGCCATGCAATCGGCGGCCAAACCGCCGATCTCGGTCAGATCGCGCAGCGATGGCGGCTCCAGTGCCGTGCCGATCGCGGCGGCGAAGATCGTGTCGCCGTCGAGCGCGCCATGCGCCGGCCTGATCGCCCGCGCGAGCCCATCTTGCGCCATCACCGCAAGGCGCTTCGCCTGTGCCTTGGTCAGCGCCGCATCGGTCGCGACGATGCCGATCGTCGTGTTTTCCAAGGCATCGCCCTTAAGGCGAATGCGGGCGGCTTAGGGCGGC
>DYFX01000062.1:2815-5597 GCA_020724945.1 Candidatus Paceibacter sp. | reverse complement strand
ATGCGCGATCTCGTTGCCGGAGAACTGGAACGGGCCGCAGCATCCGCCGTAGCCTTTCCGTTCGCCGGTCTCCTTGTCCTTGGCGGGACAGGAGCAGGTCATGCGCTCCAGGTTCGTCCCGTAACGCGCCTTCCAGCCGAAGGCATCGGCCATGGCGAGCATGGCGCTCCAGTGGCGAGTGCCGGCCGCGCGGTCGCGGACGGCGAGCTCCGCCTTGAGGTCGCAGCCGCCCGACATCCGCCCGTCTCCGTGCAGATAGCCCGTCTCCTTCTGCCAGACGGCGAAGAGGACATCGACCGGCGTGCCGGTCTCCTGGCTGGCGTATTCGAGGATATCGATGATCTCCTCGGGACGCGCGATGGGATCGAACGAAGCGCAGACCTGGGCATGAGTGCCCGAGCGCACGATGGTCTTCGCTTCCGGCAGAGGCGTCTCGACGATCGGCCCTCCTTCGGCCGTCCATGATGAGGCGGCGTTCACGGCCGGGATTCCGGTCGCGGCGAGCGATGCGGCGGGCGAACGGCCCTTCGCGGCGGTCGCGGCGACAGGTGCTTGATCCAGATAGGCGTCACCGAGGTTCGACAGGATGACGAACCCGAAGGTGAAGAGCACGATCGCTTTGAGGACATCGGCCAAAACGGCCTCCTTTGGCAGGTGGTTGAAGGAACGACCGAACGGGCAATTCTAGCAGGAAATCCTTATTTTGTCAACCCAAACTGACAATCGTATGGCTTTACGGGAAAAAGCGGTGAAAAACGCGAATGTCAGCCAAATCCACGACCTCATCCGGGATTTCTGCGATTATCTGGAAATCGAGAAGAACCGCTCCAAAAGGACGCGCGAGAACTACGGGTTCTACCTGGGCCGCTTCGCCGACTGGAGCGTCGAACGGGGGAGCGGGAAGGCCAAGGACATCACGGGGGACGCCGTCCGCCAGTTCCGCCTCTGGCTCAACCGCCTCGAGGACGCGCACGGACAGCCGCTCAAGAAGAACACCCAGAACTACCATCTGATCGCGCTGCGCGCCTTCCTGAAGTACTTGGCGAAGCGCGACATCGAGACGCTCGCCGCCGAGAAGATCGAGCTCGCCAAGCAGCCGGACCGCCATGTCGATTTCATGGAGCCGAAGGAGATCGAGCGGATCCTGGAGGCGCCGCTCAAGGCGCAAGGGCCCGACATCGTCCGCTTGCGCGACCGCGCCGTGCTCGAACTGCTCTGGTCCACCGGCCTCCGCGTCTCCGAACTCTGCTCGCTGAAGCTCGAGGACATCAACTTCAACCGCAACGAGTTCTCGGTGCGCGGCAAAGGCTCGAAGTGGCGCGTGGTCTTCTTCTCCGACGACGCCAAGGCCTGGGTGAAGAAGTACCTGGACGCGCGCAAGGACATGAGCCCGATGCTCTTCGTGAGCCACGACCGCGCGGCGAAGGGGCGCGACACGATGAGCGGGCTCACCTCGCGCACGGTCCAGCGCCTCGTGACCCACTACGCCAAGATCGCCGGCATCACGAAGCGCGTCTCGCCGCACACGCTCCGGCACTCGTTCGCCACCGACCTCCTGATGAACGGCGCGGACCTCCGCTCGGTGCAGTCGCTCCTGGGGCACGCCTCGGTCACGACGACGCAGATCTACACCCACATCACCGACACGCACCTGCAGGAGGTGTACAAGGCCTTCCACGACAAGAAGCGCGGAAAAAAGTGATATACTGGAACCGTATGAACGAACTCCTCTCCGCCGGCTGGTTCAAGCTCCTGATGCCCGCGCTCGCCGCCCTGCTGTTCCTGGCATCGGCTTTCGCGCTCGCAGGGCTCGTCCGCGCCAACAAGGGCGCGCGCATCAACCGCGCCTGGGGCCTCGCGGCCTTCGGGTCGGCCTGTCTCGCCCTCGCCTCGCTCGACGCGGCGCTGCAGGCGCTCGGCGCCCCGAACGCGTCGGACGCGCGCGGCGCCCTCACGGCGCTCGGCGCGCTGTTCCTCGCGCTCGGCGCCGTCACGGCGCGCGGCATCTATCGCGGGCTCCTGAAGTGACTATGGCCGGACCCTCCGTCCTCGATGTCTTCATCCTCCTCGGGGATCTCTCCGAGGATCCTGCGTTCGCGGCGCGCGTGAAAGCGCGCGTCGTCGCGATCGTGAAGGAGGGCGGACCGATGACGGAAGAGCGCCTCGCGCAAGCCTACCTGGAAGCCGAAGCGGAACTCCTGCGCGCCAAGAAGGGCAAGGTCACGCAGGACGGCATCAGGCGCCAGGCCGCCGCCATGGCCATCAAGGCGACCGACGGCTATCCGGCCTTCCGCCTGCTCTTCCTCTCGCCGGAGCATCAGCTGGTCGCGCTCGCCTCCGCGCTCGTGGCCGCCTATGCCTCGCGCGGCAAGGATTTCTTCGGGGGCGCGGTCGCCGGACATCTCTTGAAGACGAGCCTCAAGGGCACGCGCTGGGAGGAGGTCACCGTCGACCCGGAGAAGGGCATCGTCTTCGACATGTTGCGCATGCGCTCGGCCGCCGAAAGCGGCGAGGCCGTCTCGACGCTGTTCGAGAACTGGTACGGCCGGACGCGCGCGGCGCTCGGCAACGAGGCCTCCCGCCGGCTCTTCGAGCGCTCGTACCGCGATGTCGAGGCGTCGTTCGGCTTCCTGCCGATGATGAAGGCTCTGCTCGGGCTCGCGCCGAAGAACGCCCTTTGGGCCGACAAGGTGAAGCGCCTCCACGAGCTCGAGACGCAGACGGATGTCCAGGCCCGCGACATCCGCGCCGCCGACGCCGACCTCCAGCGCCAGGCCGAACA
>DYFX01000062.1:1350-2805 GCA_020724945.1 Candidatus Paceibacter sp. | reverse complement strand
CCTCCTCGATCGCGGGGATCTCGTCGGGCTTGAGCGCGAGCGCCTCGAGCTCCTCGGCAAGGCCCGTTCGGAATTCATCGATGTCGTCTCGCACCAGTTCCGCACGCCGCTCTCCTCCATCCGCTGGAACGGCGAGCTCCTGGCCGACGCGCTCGCCGAAAAGAAGATCCCTGCGGAGTTCGACGACGCGGTCGCGACCGTCCGCTCGCGCAGCGTCTACCTCATCGAGACGCTCGACCGCGTCTTCGCCACGCTCGAGATCGAGACGGGCACGCTCGTCGTCGACGCCAAGCCGGCGTTCCTCTGGGAGATCGTCCAGGACGCCTACGGCCAGCTCGAGAAGGACATCGCCCGCGCGGGCCTCAAATGGAAGTTCGAGCGTTCCAAGGAACAGCCGCGCCAGATCCCCGTCGACAAGGTGAAGATGGCCACCGCGCTCAAGATCGCGCTCGGCAACGCGATGATGTACGGCAAGCCGGGCGGGAAGATCGTCGCGAAGGTCGGCGAGGAGCGCATCGACGGCGTCGAGTACCAGGTCTGCACCATCACCGACGACGGCATCGGCATCCCGAAGGAAGATCAGGATCGCGTCTTCGAGAAGTTCTATCGTTCGCAGCCCGCCGTCCGCAAAGTGGCCGACGGCACCGGGCTCGGCATGTTCATCCTGAAGCACTTCGTCGAGGCGCACCGCGGCAAGGTCTGGGTGAAGAGCGCCGGCGAAGGGAAGGGGACGAGCGTCACGATCGCGCTGCCCGTGAAATGAAGAACCGCCGCAAGGCGGTTTTCGCTTCGAAACTTGACGCGTGAGGACGGAGAGGATATGCTCCGCGGTCATCCTTGAAGAGGAGGAAGCATGGATCGACCGTATGCGACGCCCTCGGGCGTCCGCGCGTACCTTTCGTCGCTCGAGGGCCTGCACGCCCTTCGCATCGACCGCGCCGCCGCGGCCGAGCGCCGCGAGCTCCTGCCGGCCTTCTGCGTCCACGGGCGCCATGTGCTGGCGTCGGACGGCCGCTTCCGCGCGCTGACCGGCATCAGCGCCGCTCCGATCTCCGGACTGCCGGATGTGGTGCCGCTCGAGGAGCTCGATCGGCGCGGCCGTCGGATCCACGGCGACCGCTGGCGCCTGTCGTATCTCACGCCCGCGCCGCTCGCCCCGTACGACCGTCTGTGTCCCGAATGCGGGAACGGGTGGACCTACGCCGAGCGCTCCGATGTCGTCGAGACGCGGGAGCGGCGCGTCGTCCTGCATGGCGAAGAGGCCGCCGCGTTCATCGTCGTCCGTCACGCGCATGTCGCGTGCCACGAAGCCGCGTGCGCCCGCGATGCGCTGTGGTGGGCCGAGGATGTCCTCGAACGCGCGGGCGACCACGACGCGTCGCCGGAGCCGTGTCCCGCGTCGCCGAACGGCCACGGACCGTGGTTCCGCTGTCGGACGGACTCCGGGGCTTTCCG
>DYFX01000062.1:0-1340 GCA_020724945.1 Candidatus Paceibacter sp. | reverse complement strand
GCTTCGGCCGCCGCGGACCGGGATTCGGCATCGACTGGAGCGAGACCGGCAAGGATCTCGGCGGGCGCTTCTGCCGCGTCGTGGCCGTGACGCCGCTCGGCCCCGTCTGGAACGAACCGCCCGTCGAGCACGGGCCGTTCCATGTCGACCCCAAGGACGAATCCTGGCTCATCCTCTATCTGCGACGCCTGCGCCGCGCCCTCGAGCCCTGACGCGGGCGTTTTTCGTCCGTCGGGACGTTGACAGCGTCCCGAAGGACTGGTATCCTCCTTCCGTTCGCGTTCCCCGGTATACTGGACCTGCACGACCCCGTAGCTCAACCGGATAGAGCGGCGGACTTCTAAGCCGCGGGTTGCAGGTTCGACTCCTGCCGGGGTCGCCACGCATGGCGGCCATCGTTCAATGGTAGGACAGTGGATTGTGGTTCCACGAACGAGGGTTCGATTCCCTCTGGCCGCCCCATGAGAAAAGCACCCGAAAGGGTGTTTTTCTCATTTCGAACTGCTACGATAGGACCATATGCCGGAATTCCTCTCCGCCTTCCTCGACCTCTTCCTCCATCTCGACGAGACGCTCGGCACCGTCATCGCCGCGTACGGCGTCTGGGTGTATGCCATCCTCTTCGCCATCATCTTCTGCGAGACCGGACTCGTCGTCACCCCGTTCCTGCCCGGCGACTCGCTCCTCTTCGCCGCCGGAGCCTTCGCCGCCGCCGGCGCGCTCGACCCGTGGATCCTCGCGGGACTGCTCTTCGCCGCCGCCGTCCTGGGCGACGCCGTGAACTACCGCATCGGCCGCAGGATCGGCTCGCGCGCGGAGGGCGGCAAGCTCCTCGGCCTGACCATCCGGAAGGAATACATCGACAAGACCAGGCGCTACTACGAGAAGTACGGCGCCAAGACCATCGTGCTGGCGCGCTTCATCCCGATCGTGCGCACCTTCGCCCCGTTCGTCGCGGGCGTCGGCGCCATGCCCTACGCGACCTTCGCGCGGTACAACATCCTCGGCGCCGCGCTCTGGATCGGCCTCTTCATTCCCGCCGGATTCTTCTTCGGCAACATCCCGGCCGTGAAGCACAACTTCGAACTCGTCATCTTCGGCATCATCCTCATCTCGCTCCTGCCGCCCGTCATCGAGTATGTCCGCGAGCGGCGCCGCGCCGCGGACGCGCCGTAAAAAAGAAAAACCCGCGCATCAACGCGCGGGCAAGCGAGGGTAGGCGGCGCGCAGCCGCCGCACGAGAGGGGCATCCGATCCGAGCGCCTCGGCCTTGTCGAGCAGGCGGCGGATGTCGGAACGGATCATCCGGATGCACCGCACGAGTCCGACGGGGTTCGAAG
>DYFX01000061.1 GCA_020724945.1 Candidatus Paceibacter sp. | reverse complement strand
GAGCCGCACCCCGAACATGCGCCGTCGTGGCTGGCGGTCGCCTCCGCTTCCGAGCGGGCTCCCGACGACGGCCACATCCCGATGCCGGAAGAGGTCCGCGGCTTCTACATGACCGCGCACAGCGCCGCGAACGCGAAGCTCCGCGCCGATCTTTTCGCGTACGCCGAGCGCAACGGGCTCAATGCCGTCGTCATCGACGTGAAGGACGCGAGCGGGCTCCTGTCCTTCATGCCGAAGCGCCCGTCGCTCGCGCCGCACGCGCCGGAGAAGGCCACCATCCCGGACCTCGATCAGGTGCTGCGGGAAGCGGGGGAGGCGGGACTCTACCGCATCGCGCGCGTCTTCGTGTTCCAGGATCCGATGTACGCCAAGCGCTTCCCAGGCGAGGCCGTCCAGAGGGCCGGGGGAGGCGTCTGGGCCGATTACAAGGGCGTGACCTGGGTCGATCCGGCTTCCAAGGCGGCCTGGGCGTACAACATCGAGGTGGCGAAGGATGTCTATGCCCGCGGTTTCGACGAGATCCAGTTCGATTACATCCGCTTCCCGAGCGACGGGAACCTCCGTTCGATCGTCTACCCGCATCACGACCCCGCGACGCCGAAGCATGAGGTCATCCGGGAATTCTTCGCGCACATGCATCGCGAGCTGGAACAGCGCTCGAAGATCCCCATCTCCTACGACCTCTTCGGCTATGTCACCTGGTATCTCGATTACGATCTCGGCATCGGACAGCTGCTCGTCGACGCCTTGCCGCACGCGACGGCGATCTCCGCGATGGTGTATCCTTCGCATTACGGAGCCGGGACGCTCGGCTTCGCCAATCCGGCCGCGTATCCGTACGAGATCGTCGCCGACAGCCTGAAGAAGGCGAACCGGCTCTACGCGCGGCGCGACGCGGAATGCGCGGAAGTCGCGCGCGGCGAGCGCAGCGCGACCTCGACGCTCCTCCTGCCGTGCGACGCCCCGCTCGCGCATCACCGGCCATGGATCCAGGCGTTCGACATCGGCGCCGTCTACGACGCCGAAAAGCTCCGCGCGCAGGTCCAAGCCGTGCGCGATCAGGGCGGCAAGGGTTTCCTGCTCTGGAACGCCCGCAACGCCTATCGCGACTTCATGACCGCGGAGACCGCCTCCGCGCCGGCGCCGTAAGAACGCGGACATCCGCGCGTCTAACCCTACGAAGCATCCTATGCGCAACCGCACCCGTCTCATCGCCGTCGTCCTCGCCGCCGCGGCCTCGCTCTTCGGCGCTTCGTCCGCGCGCGCCTCCGAGTGCGCCCCGGGCGTCTTCCGCATGGCGGACGGGCTTTTCTATCACATCGCGAGCGGCACGAGCGCGGCGAGCTGCGCGAACCTGCTGAACGCGATCGGCGCCGCGCCGACCGATCCCGCGTCCGTCCCCGGCGCCGAGACGCCGGCGCCGCCGCCCGGCACGCTCCGTTCCGCCGTCGAGCGCGGACGGGCCATGATCGCCGAACGCGTCGCCGCCAAGAACGCGGCGCAGGCGAAGCCGATCCAAGTGGCGAGCACCGAAGCGTGGGTGGAAATCGCGCTCGCCGTCTGGGACGAGGCCACCGACCAGATCGCGATCGTGCCGGCCGGAGCGTCCTTCAGCAAGAGCGGCATGAAGCTCGACCTGCACGTGCCGCCCGGCACCTTGGATATCGATGTGCTCCGGACGAACGGCGTGAACTCGCATTTCGTCGTCGACAACGGAAGGAAGGTCATCGTGGCCGTCCAGTCGCCGATCTTCAAGGAGAAGTGGATCACGAGCAAGAAGCGCGTCTACGAGCTCGAGGATGTCCTGTACACGCCGTATTCGTCGAGCCTCCACACATCGGAAATGGCCGCGTGGGGCGAGGCCACGATCGACGCCATGATCTCGCAGGCGTATGCCGACCTGCGGGCCATGGGCATCACCTCGCGCGCGTTCCCGGACCGGCTGATGGCGGATGTCATCGATCCCAAGCTCGTCAAGGCCATCGCCGTCATCGAGCACTTGGGTGAAGCTTCGCTCGCGGGCGTGAACGCGGCCAAGGCGGAGGAATCCTTCTATGTCATCATGGCCGGCAACCAGGAGAACGCCTACGCCTACTCGCGTTCCTCGGCCGGGGCCAAGGGTCTCGTGCAGTTCATCCCGAGCACCTACAAGGCGATGGCGGCCAGGAAGGAACTCCAGCTCGACCCGGACTTCGAGACCGGGATGGCGAACCCGCGCAACGCCATCCGCGCGCAGATCGCCTATCTCGACCTGGAACTCGCGTCGATGCCGGCTTCGGTCAAGGACCTCGTGGCCACCGATCCCGCCCGCGTCGACGAATATCTCGCGGCGGCCTACAACGGCGGCGGACCGCGCGTGCGCAGGGCCATCGCCAACCTCGGCGACGACTGGTCGAAGGAGCCTATCGAGCACCAGAGGCGCTACGAGACGCTCTTCAACCAGGCCGAGAGCCTGCGCCAGCGGATCCTGGCCGAAGACGACGAAGCCGTCTGGCGCCCGATGCAGGCCAAGCTGAACGCGCTGCGCGTCGAATACCGCGCCGCGAAGGCCAAAGTCGACAGTTCTCTTCGGAAGGAGACCGCGATCTATGTGCAGAAGCTCCGCAACCTCCTGCGCCTCTGGACCGTGCCGCCGATCCTCACCTGAAGATGTGCTAGAATAGGCGGGTATGCCTCGTACCCGTCTTTTCGTTTCCTGCGCGGCCATCGTCGTCTCCGCGCTCCTCCCGGCCGCGGCGCAGGCGGCGGGTTCGCTCGTGAAAGGCTCGACGCCGGCCGTCTACTATGTCGACGAGGGCAAGCGCTATGTCTTCCCGAACGAGAAGGTCTATTTCAGCTGGTATGCGGGTTTCGACGGAGTCACGACCGTGAGCGACGAGGAGCTCGCCTCGTATCCCATCGGCGGCAACATCACCTATCGTCCCGGCCTCAAGCTGGTGAAGATCCAGAGCGATCCTCGCGTCTACGCCGTCGGCGCGGGCGGGCGCTTGCGCTGGATCTCCACCGAGGCGGCGGCGAGCGGGCTGTACGGCGCGGCATGGAACACGCTGGTGGACGACATCCCGGACGCCTTCTTCTTCACCTACAAGGAAGGCGAACCGATCTTCGCGCCGTCCGACTACGACAAGGCCGCCGAGCTCGGCGTGCAGGACATCGCCGCCGATCTGGCGCTCCGCACGGGCGCGGTCGTGCCGAAGGAATTCGCCGCGGTGAAGTCCGGTACCTGGAGCGACCCGACGGTGTGGGGCGGCACGCGCCCCGGCAGCGGCGCGCTCGTGAAGATCCCCGCGAACATCAAGGTGCTCTACGACCTCGAGGCCTCGCCGTCGCTGAAGTCGCTGGAAGTCCATGGCGCGCTCGAGTTCATGACCGACAGGACGACGCGTCTTTCCGCTCGCCAGATTTCCGTGCGCGGCGCGCTCACGATCGGGACGCCCGACGCGCCGCTCGAAGCCGGCAGGAAAGCGGAGATCGTCCTGACGGGCGCGGCTTCGACCGCGGTGGGCGATGACGGGCTGACCGTCGACGGCGGCACGCTCTCGCTCCATGGCGCGCCCGTGGGCGCCGCCTGGGCGCGCCTCGCCGCTCCGGCCGCTTCCGGCGACATCAAGCTCGAACTCGAAGCGCCGGTCGCCTGGCCGGTCGGTTCCGAAGTCGCCGTCCTCGGCGCGACGCATGCCGACGCGCATGAGGTGCGCGTCATCAAGGCCGTCGACGGCGCGTCCATCACCCTCGACGCCCCGCTCGCGGCGGCGCACCGTTCCGAACCGGGGCTCCGTTCGGAAGTGGTCCTGCTCGACCGCAACATCGCGATTTCCGGCGCCGGCGACGGGTTCGGCAGCCATGTGCGCGGCATCAACCGCGCCAAGATCGACCTGTCGAACATCGTCCTCGAGAAGCTCGGCCGCAAGGGCGCCTACGGCCAGCATCCGCTGTTCCTCGACGGCCTCCTGGCTCCGCGCCTGCGGTCGAGCGTCATCCGGAGCTCCGGCAACCGCTGCGCCGCGCTCCGCCAGACGACCGGCGCGGTCATCGAAGGCAACGCCGCCTTCGCCGTCTACGGCCACTGCTTCACGACGGAGGACGGGGCGGAGACGGACAACGCCTTCACGGACAACCTCGTCGCCGACCTGCGTCCGGGCGCCATGCCCGGCGACGCGGAACCGGCCGCCTTCCTCCTGCGCCATCCCGGCAACGCCTTGCGCGGCAACGAGGTCGTCGGATCGGCGGGCTTCGGCTACTGGTACCATCTGCCCGAAGACGCCACGCGCAACAGCGGCACCAAGCTCAAGCCGCGCCAGGCGTCGCTCCAGGCCTTCGAAGGCAACGCCGTCCGCGGCGCGCGGCGCATCGGATTGCTCGTCGACGACAGCCAAGGCAAGGTGAACTACATCCCGGACGAGACCGCGGTCTTCTCCGGCCTGACGGCGGTGCTGAACGGCGAGCGCGGCTTCTGGATCCGCGGCGCCGGACTCGAAGTCGCCGGCGCCTACCTCGCGGAGAACGGCATCGGCGGCACCTTCGCGGCCTTCGGCGCTTCGCTCAAGGACGCCGTCGTCGAAGGGCGGCTCGAGGGTTCCGCGCCGGCCGATGCCGTCCGCTACGGCTTCACCTATCTCGACGGGCCCGTGAGCCTCGTCGATGTCACCTTCCGGCGCTTCACGGACGGCTCGGCCGCCCTCGGCTTCGAGAAGGAGAATCCGCGCGTGCCTGATCCGCGCAACGGTCTGCGGCGCGTCGTCTTCGTCGAAGCCGACGCCTGGAAGGCCGCGCCGCCCGTCACGACCGGCGACGCGATGTCCGTCGTCCGCGATTACGATACGGGCGGCTCCGTCGCGGCGAAGTCCGACTTCCTCGGCGCCTGCGAGGAGGAGGGGAGCGTGATGCGCTGTCCCGACGCCTACGCCCAGCTCGTCGTGGCGCTTCGCGAGAGCTCGGGCGACAAGAGCATCAGCTTCACGAACCTGGCGACGGACGGGACGGTCTCGTTCGCGCCCGGTACCGCCTTCGACGGCGAATACGCCTACGCCAATGTGGCGGAAGGCGGCGCGTACAGGGTTTCCGTCCCGAATGTGCCTTCGGTCCGCGTCGAATACGACGGCTTCGTGAAGCCGGTCCTCGTGCGCGTGCCGGCGGGCCTCGGCGCTTCCGTGCGTTCCGGCGGCGTCGTCGTCGCGAAGAGCGAGCTCGCCGAACTCGCGCCCGGCGGCTGGGCGTACGACGCCTCGACCTCCGAAGCCGTGCTCTGGCTCGGCCCGCTCGACGCTTTCGAACTCACGCGCTGATATGCTCCGCGTCATCCTCCATGTCCTCGTCCTTCCGGTGATGCTCTGGCTCGACCGCCGCTACGCCGCGCGTCTGCGTCCTTGGCAGGCCGCGCTCATCTGGTACCTCATCGGGCTGCCGCTCGCGGCCGTCGAGGCGTCAGCCTCGGCCGGACCGGATCGCATCGCCGTCTTCCTGCAGAGCGCCCTCATCGCCGCGTTCTACCTGCCGGCCGCCTATTTCACCTTCCGTTTCGCACGGAAAGGGGCGACCATCGCGAAGGCGTTCGCGCTCTATGTCGCGCTCGCGCTCCTCGCGACGATCGTCGCGGGACTCGTCCTGGCACAGGCTCCGGCCGTGAGCGGATTCATCCGGGCGGCCTAGGGCCTTGCCATCGCCGCCGATTCGCGCTACGCTACGACGCTATGGGTCACGCCATGAACGCCAAGATCGACATCCAGCGCTTCCTCCGGGACTGTCCGTCGTGCGGCGAACGGAAGGGGTTCCTGCACCTTGCCGGACAGGATCGTTCCGTCCCGGTG
>DYFX01000060.1 GCA_020724945.1 Candidatus Paceibacter sp. | reverse complement strand
CCGCGGGATGGCCATTGGTATTGCTGACAACCAGGGCCTTGGTCTTGTCGCTGAGTTTGGCCTCGGTCTTTTCCGGCACCAGGCAACCGGACCAATAGTCGATGTCGGCGAAGACAGGATAGGAGCCGTTGAGCGTGATCGCGTGATTGATCTCGCGGAAGGAATACGGCGAGGTAATTACCTCCGTCTCAGGCCCGAGTTCATAGGCCTTGAGCACGAGCATGAGGCCTATGGTGCTGCTCGCCACTGCGATCGCATATTTGCGCCCGACATAGCTGGCGAAAGCCTCTTCGAACGCTTCGACCGCGTCGCCGGTCGAGAGATCCATCGATTGCAGGACCTCGGTCACCGCATCGATCTCGGCTTGCGACATATCGGGATCCGAAAGCGGGATCCAATTGGCGCTCTTTTGATCCTTCATTGCGGCTTCGCCTTGTTCTGCACCACGATGATGCCGGTCGCGACACTCGGATCCCGGGTAATGCTGACGCAATGGTTGATCGCGCTCACGAGATAGAGGGTGAAGCGCGGAAACTCCTTATAAGGATGCTCGACATCGACATCGCTCGCGTCGCAACGCGTCAGCGACACGCCGGGGAACTTCTGGCGAAAATCGGCGAACACCGAAGCATCCGCACTTGGATCTGCCAGAAGCGCCTCGATCTCGCCGAGCTTTTCTGCGGTCAGGCCGGGCATGATGCGCTCAATCCTCGTTCAGGCGGCGGGCTTCGACCGTGCAGGGAATTTCCGTGCCAGGCGGCACTTCCGGCAATTCGAGCTGCCAGCCGTTGCCGAGGGTGATGATGCCGCCCCACATGCCGGGCTTTTCCATCGACACGATCGGCTCCTCGAGATCTTTCTTCGCGACGTAGATCGAGAGGATACCGTCGTGGCTTTTTCTGATCATGATTTTCATCGTATCCTCATCGGTCTGTTGGTGCCGAGCCTGCTTACTTCAAGCCGCAATCGCGGCCGCCTCGTTCACTATCCCCGGCAATATGTCGAGGACAGTGTCGATGTCCGCCGCAGTATTGTCGCGGCCGAGAGAAAAACGCACGGAAGCGAGCGCGCCGCGCTCGTCGATGCCCATCGCGAGCAGCACATGCGACGGCGCGGTGCCGGATGATGTGCAGGCCGCACCCGCCGAGGCGCAAATACCCGCACGATCGAGACGCTCGAGAATGAGCTCGGCTTCGAGATCACCGAATCGAATGAAAGTGGTGTTCGACACGCGCGGCGCGCCGGCGCCATTGACCTTGGCGATCGGCACGCGCGCCAATATGCCGGCCTCAAGCTTGTCGCGCAGCGCCGAAAGATGCGCCTGCTCCGTGGCAAGCTCCTTTTTGGCAAGCAGCGCCGCTTTGCCGAGGCCGACGATGCCCGGCACATTTTCGGTGCCGCCCCGGCGCGCCCGCTCCTGATGGCCGAAGAACAGCGACGGGATCTTCAGGCCCTTGCGCACGAAGAGCGCACCGATGCCGGTCGGCGCATGCAGCTTATGGCCGGAGAGCGACAGCATATCGACCGGGACGGCCTTGAGGTCGACGGCGACCTTGCCGACTGCCTGCACCGCATCCGTGTGAAACAGGATGCCACGCGCCTTGGTGATTGCAGCAATCTGCTCGATCGGCATCAAGACGCCGGTCTCGTTATTCGCCCACATGACAGTGACGAGCGCGGTCTCCGGCGTCAGCGCGGCCTCGACCGACGCGGCGTCGATCTGGCCCTTGTCGTCGACCGGCACATAAGTGACTTTGACGCCCTGCTTTTCGAGATGCGCGAGGAGATCCATGACGGAGGGATGCTCGACGCTCGACGCAACGATATGGCGCTTCTCAGGCGCCATGGCGAGCGCGCCTTGAATGGCGAAATGGTTCGATTCGGTGCCGCAGCTCGTATAGACGATCTCGGGCGGCGTGCAGTTCAAAAGCTGGCAAAGCTCACCGCGCGCCGCCATCACGGCCTCTTTGCAGCATTCGCCCGCGCGATGCTTGCTCGACGGATTGCTGGGCCCGTTCTTGAGCGCGGCGGTGACCGCCTCGAGCGCCTCCGGCGCAATGCCCGTCGTGGCATTATGGTCGAGATAGATCATGATCTTTGCTCAAGCCAACTGCATCATTCGTTTATCTGCCCGGTCCTTTTGCGAGGGCCGGGCTTTGGCGCCTTGCGGGCCGATCCGTTCCGGCCGCAGCGCTTCGCCAACGGCCGATCAGCTTCACACCGGAAGCAGTTCTTCCTCCAGGCAACCAACCACCGTCCTCTCGTCAAACTCGACGAGATAGAGCGGCTTATTGGTTTCTGTGATCGTGCCGATATTGACGACTTCGCCAAGATCACCGCTCTTGACGAGCAAAGCGTCCGCCGGCTGATCCGGATAGGAGCCGTCGTTATAGAGATCGGCCGCCGCACGAACGCGCTGGCCCCATTGGTATTTGGGCGGCAGCGGCCCACCGGGATCAGACATCACTCAGCTCCGTTGCCGGCCGCGGCAGGCTTCTTCTTCGGCACATCATCGTCATCCTCGTCGCAGGCTTCGAGCTCCTTAGCTTTCATGCCGACCTTGTTGCCGGTGAGGATGAATTCGACCCCGTAGATGTAATGCTGCTGCAAAAACGTGCCGATGTTGACGACGAACCCCTCCTCGCCCTTTTTGGCGAGCACGTCACCGACATCCTTGCCGCAGAAGGTTCCGTCATTGCGGATCGTCTTCCTGGCCCGGACCCGCTGCCCGTAATTGAAGCGCGGCGGCTCGTTGAGTTCGACGACATCATGGTCGCGACTGATATTCGTCATCTGGCGATCTCCTCGACGATTCCGAACAAGCACGCCGCATGCCAATAGGCGGCGGCTTGGGCTTACAGTCAAAGAACACTGCCGCGGCGTCACATGACCCACGGTTTTGGCATTTCAGACCAACGACCACCCCTCGGGGATGATCGAAACGGATGCGGCGCCGCAGCGAGGAGCCCCATAAGCTAAGCTTCAGCGCGGGAGATGCTCCGGTGCGGTGGTCCCTTCGAAGGCAGGGCCGCTCAGACGTTGGAGAACCCGTTCGCGCACCATCGGGTCGGCGTCGTCGATCAAAGCGGAGATCTGATCCTCGGCGATCCGGCCGGCAACCTCGTAGCGAACCCGCCAATCGGGATCCTGGATCAGAGCCGGAAGCTGCTCCGGCGCCAACCGCTCGGCGACGGCAAGACGCACGTCGCCGTCCGGATCCACCGCCATGCGCATCAAATGCGCCGGATCGATGCGAGCGGCGACGGTGCGGCGCACTTGCACTTCCTTGTCGTGAATCATCATCGGCAGAATGCCGGGCGACAATTTCCGAGCGACCATGGTGCGCACATAATAATCAGGATCATTGACCATCCCGACCAGCTCCGAATCCTCGAGCCGGGAGACGATCCTGATCCGCACCTCCCGATGCGGATCATTACGCAACTTCAACAGATAGCTGCGCGGCAGGCGCGAGGCCGCGACCCAGCGAACGGTCTCGTCCGGGTCATCGATCAGCGGCGGAAGCCGGAACACATCGGCATGTTTGCAGGCGATCGCCCGCGTCTCGAAATAGTCATCGCGCAAATGATCATTGGCGAGGTCGGGATTGCGCTCGAAGAAGCGGACGATGCGCCGGACGTAGCGATCGTAGACGCAAGCCTTCTTCAGTTCGCATTTGCCTTGCGGCAGCAGCGTCGCTTGGTAGCGGCAGCCGTCACAGGTAAACTCCCGCCCCTGCCAGTCGCGCGCTTCGTCAGCGTCATTGTCAGTCTGCGTCATCGTCTTCCTCCAACATGCGTTGGTGGACTTCCAGAAGCAGGGTCGCGCCGATCTTGTCGGTCGGATCGAGCTCGAGAAGCTTCATGACCGCCGCGAGGCCCTCGTCGAGATTGCCAAGCCGCATCTGCAGATAGGCATAGCCTTTGAGCACGAACATATAGAAGCGCGGCATCATATCGTCATAGCTGCCGAACGCCGCGTCGTCCTTGGTCACCTCCCGCCAATCCGGGCGCAGATTATTGTGATACGCCGCCTCCGCGAGGCAGACATTCGCCATCTCGAGACATTCCGCCAATCTGCCTTTGTAGAAATAGAACCGATAAAGGCCGATGAGCACCGCCGGATGTTTACCGGCAATCGCTTCTGCCTGGCGCAAATGCGCCAGCGCGGTTTCGCCGTCGGCATAGGACAAGGCTGCCGCCGTCAAATGTTCCTGAGCCTCCGGCGGCAGGCCGCCGCCGAGCAGGGCCTCGACATCATCTTGCAGAGGCACCCGCTCGGCAACCGCCGCCCCCGTTGTCATGTCCGTCCTCTCTGCTCAATGGCTGTGAGAAAGATCGGGCAAATCATGCGAATGGCTATGGCTCGAGCAGGTCGACACATTCTTGGGATCTTGGAATTTGAAGCCCGAGGAGGTCGGCGTCTCCTGGAAATCCATGGTGCAGTCCTTGAGCAGCAGGCGGCTTTGCGCCGGCAGGAAGAACTTCATGCCTTGGATTTCATAAACCTGCTCGCCGCCGGCCGGAGCGTTCGCCACTTCGAACTCCGCGGCAAGGCCGGAGCAGCCGCCGGGCGAAACCGACAGGCGGAGGCCGCTATTGGGACCGCCATCGAAACGCAGCATGCGCTTGATGAATTTTTCAGCCGCAGGAGTGATGGTAAGATTGAGATCGTCCATGGTCAGGCCGCCGGTGGTTGGTAACGAGGAAAGTTCGGGTCGATAACGCAGGTGTCGTCGATCGGGCACACCAAGGCGCATTGCGGATCATCGTGAAAACCGATGCATTCGGTGCATTTGTTGGGATCGATGATAAAGATGCCCTCGCCCGCGCTGATCGCCTCATTCGGGCATTCCGGCTCGCAGGCGGAGCAATTCACACAAGAGGCCGCGATTCTTAAAGCCATGGCCTTGTCCTTGTCGCTTGGACGGGAGCATGCCCTCAACGAAAAAGTCGAACGACCTTTTCGGAGCAGCTCCTAGAGCAGTCGAGGCGCCTCGAGGGGTTTCTCGGGCGCCTCGACCTCTGTCTCACATGCGCGAGGCGATTATTCCGCCGCGATCATGTCCTTGGCGACTTCGCCGGGACGGATTTCCGCGTCGCCCTTGTCGACGTGGGTGATCGTGCCGGCCTTCACGCCTTCGAGGTAGCGCTTGAACCAGGTGATTGCCGACTTCTCGATGAACTCATGGGCGAATTCATCGACCGCCTCAATGCCAGCCGCACCGAGATCCTTCTTCGGGCAGCCGCCGATCTTCGCAACGAAGACCGCATGGCAGTCCTTGATCGCGCGGATGACGGTCTCGAGCGCATCTTCCTCGCCATAGCCGCCCTGGCAGTAGAGGTCGACGCGGCGATGACCGATGAAGTGGGCGCCCTTGGCGACGCTCAGCTCATAGATCTGGAACTCGGTCGCATGGCCGAAGTGCTCGTTGATGCGGCCCGAGCCCTTGGTCGCAACGGCGACGAGGAGCTTGATGTCGCTGTCTTCGCCGGCGAGGATCTGCAGCTCGTTGGCCTTCGCGCCAGCAACCGCAACACGCTCTTCTTCCACGCGCGCCTGATAGGCCTTGCGGGTCTCGAGGTCGTAGTTGACCTCCATCTGCATGATCTTCTCGGTGGTGAATTCCGCAGAGCGGTCTTCGCCGAGGAGGCCGACGGCGTCAGCGCGGCACTGACGGCAGTGGCGCATCATGTTCATCTCGCCTTCGCACTTGTCCTGAAGCTTCTTGAGCTCCTGGGCAGTCGGACCGCGCTGGCCGGTGAGACCGAACACGGTGCCGTGCTCCGCAGCGGAGATGAGCGGCATGATGTTGTGCAGGAAGG
>DYFX01000059.1:3732-5829 GCA_020724945.1 Candidatus Paceibacter sp. | reverse complement strand
CGTGGAACAGGTGCCCTGGAAACCCTTGCTCGCCACATTGAAGCTGCCGCCCGCGAGCACGCTGATCGAGCTCGTCGCGGAAATGACGAGCTGCTGGGTCTGGATCGAGGTGTGCGTGTTGGTGGCGTGCGTGACGAGCCCGCCGGACTGCACCGTGAGCGAGTCGACGAACAGCGGGATTCCGCCCGAGCTGTCCACATAGGTCCCGTGGACGGACAGGTTCTGGAAGTTGGGACCGAAGGGAGCGGTGCTGCCGGCGATGCGGTTGAAGGTGCTGCCGGCAGGGATGGTCACATCGGTGAGATCCAGGTTCGGATCCTCGCTCTCGAGATCAAGGCCGGAATCGGGCTGGAGGTCGAGCTCCGTGACGGGCGCGAAGAAGCGACCGCCGCTCTTGAGCTTCAACCGAGCGCCCTTGAAGCTCAAGGAGGTCGGGCCCGTGACCGTGCCTGCGGTCTCGAGGTCGAAACCCTCGACCGCCCAGTTCGAGGTGTTGGCGTTCAGCGAGCCGCCCAAGGCGACGACGAACCCTGGACGCGCGCCGCCTCCGCCGGCCGTCACGGCGCCTCCCGTCGGCAGGGTGAGCGTCTTGCCGTTCGGCACGCCGTACTTGGCTCCGTTCCTGATCGTGATGAAGTCGAAAGTGCGCGTCGTCTCGATCTGCGACGAGTCCGCACTCTGCGAGTTGCCGCCGTTGTCGAGGATGAGCGTGCCATTCGCGTTCGCGTCGTCCGTATCGTCGAGGAAGATGGTACCCGCGCCGCCGGAGCCGCCCGCGCCGCCGAAGGCGCCGCCGTTGGACTGGAAGGTCATGGTGGTGGGGTCGCCGCTCACATAGGAGATCGCGATGCGCCCGCCGCCTCCGCCGCCTCCGCCGTTCGTGCCGCTCGAGCCGGAGCCGGCGCCGCCGCGCACATTGATGGTGCCGGTGCCCTCGATGGTCGAGGCCTCGATCCAGACCGAACCGCCCGCGCCGCCTCCGCCGCCGTTCGAGCCGCCGCCGTTGCCGCCGTTGGCCGTGATGGTGCCATTCATGGTGACCGTGCCGGAAGAGGCCGAGAGCCGCACGGCGCCCGCGCCGGCGCCGCCGGAGCTGCTGCCGCAATAGTTCGTGGCACCGCCGCCGGAGCCGATGGTGCTGGGTTGCGTCAGGGATCCGTAAGCGGTCGAAGTGGTCGATACGGTGGCACCGCCCGCGCCGCCGTCGCCGCCGTGACTGCCGCCGGACTGGTACGCGCCGCCGCCCGTGCCGATGCCGATGTTGTTGCAGCCGACTCCAGCGAAGCCGCGGCCCGCAAGACTGACGAGAGCGCCGGATTGGACATCGATGGAACTCGTCGCACTGACGACGAGCGAGTGCAGATGCGTGCTCGAGTTCGCCTCATGCGTCATGGTCGATCCGCTCTTGGCCTGGAACGCGTCGACATGGAAGGCGCCCGTGCCGGAGGCCGAGAAGGTCGTCGTGCCGGTGCCGGAAAGGACCATCGACTCGAGTCGGTTCCCGCGTCCGGCGCTGAAGAGCGCGCTGGTGGGGTCGACCGAATAGGTCCCGTCGTCGAACGCGAGATACTTCAAGGTCGCGATCGTCCCGTACTGATGGACATCGACATTCGAGAAGGTCATCGCTTCTTCCGGCGCGTCGAAGGTTCCGTAGATCCAGAGCTGCGTCTGTTGGCCGCTCGATGCGAAACTGCCGCCGGCCTCCAAGGTCAGCATCGTCGATGTCGGAATGAGATACCTCGCGCCACCCTGGAGATTCAGGGCGGAGAAGGTGTAGTCGTCGCCCGTGACCTGGCGGGTGAAGGCGGGGTCGAGTTGATCGTTGTCGTCGATCGTCAACGCGCCATTCGCGTCATCGCGATCCCATACGAAGAGCGTGCCGGCGCCGCCGGGGACCGCCGTCCGGGTCGTGGTCGTGCCGCGATTGCCGCCGTAAGCCTGGCGCGACTGCGCCAAGGATCCGCTCGCGGTCGCGTAGTGCAGGGCGACGCGTCCGCCGCCTCCGCCTCCGCCGCCCGAAGATCCGGAACCGGTGCCGTTGCCGCCGTTGGCCGTGATGGTCCCTTCCGCGACATCGAGATCGCCGACATCGATCCA
>DYFX01000059.1:0-3722 GCA_020724945.1 Candidatus Paceibacter sp. | reverse complement strand
CCGCCGGAGCCTCCGCCGGCTTCGTTCGCGGACGAGTTTCCGCCGTTGGCCGTGACCGAACCGGACGCCCCGAAGGCGAGCGTGCCCGTCGATGAGGAGTAGGTCTGGATCTTGATGGCGCCGCCGCCGCGGCCGCTTTGGATGCCGCCGACATTGGTATCGTCGCCGCCTCCGGAGCCGAGCGTCACGGGATCCGTGACCGAGCCGTATGTCGAGGTGCCGCCGGCCCCCGCGAAGGTTCCGCCCGCTTTGCCGCCATCGCCGCCGTGGCAGGCGCCGCCGCCGTTATCGAGAGTCCCGCCAGGGCAGCTTCCGGAACCGCCTGCCGGACCCATGGCGTTCGCGCTGATGGCGCCGTCGATGACGAAGTCATCGGCGATGATGACGACCTGGCCAGGACTCGAGGTGTTGCCGGCCGTGACCGTGACGCTCGAGTTCACCGTGAAGGTGCCGTTGTAGTAATAGGTGCCGGGGTCGAATTCGCAGTTGACCGTGATGGTGTTGCCCTGGAGGACGCAGGAAGCCGCGTCGACCCGGCGCGCCGGATACAGCGTGCCCGAAACCGCGACCAGCAGCGCCAAGAGCGCGGGCGCGAATCGCTTCGTCCGCTTGCGTCGCCGGAGCAGGTTTTGGAGCAGGTCTTTCATAGGAGTGATGATGTTGATTTCTTCCGAACGCCGAACCGGACGAGGTTTCCCTCGTTTCCACGGCGGCCATATTTCGTCCGTCCAGGCGCGCTGAACCGACCCCACGCGGTTCGCGGGCCTCAAGCCCCGGATGAGGGTCTTGAGCGCGAGTTGCGTGCGGTTCATCATATGGATTCGTTCCCGCCGCGACCGATGTCGTGGCGGAAGGCGAAGCCGCATGTCGAAGAGGTTTGGAGCCGTCCCGGGCGAGCATGGGGCCCGGGACGGTTCCCAGAGAAAGGAGCGGACGGCGCGGCATGGACGCCGCGACGGTCGGTCAGAAGCCGTAGCCGGCGTCCTGCCAGAACACGATCTCGCACATCATCCCGTTTTGGCGGAGCTCGAGGAGCTTCTGCATCTCTCCGGCGAATACGGCGCCGAAGTCGACGAAGTAGAGACCCTCATGCTCATCCACGGGCGACGGCTGCTCGTGCCTCGGTTGAGGACGCGGGGCCGGCGAACCGGAAAAGAACATACATGAACGGGTTAAACGGAATTAATTTTTGTTTTGCGCGTCACGCCGTCCCGTTCCAGTCGGCGCCGCGCGGTTTTTTCCAGGTCCTTCCCCGCTAGCTGGGGTCGTTCCCGGATTCGGTCCCTCCTCCGCGAGAAGGGGCCTGATCCGTGAGCGATGTCCTTATCCCTGCGTCTTCTGCCGTTCGAGGCTCGCGATGATGCGCCTGCGATACCACTTCAGGAATCCCGCGATGGCGGCGAGGAGCGCCATGAGCCCGGCCGCGCCGGCCGCGAGCGCGAGCCATGGGATGACCCAGAAGCGCGCGGTCGCCGTCAGCGTCTCGCGCCGCAGTCCGTACTGCATCGACAGCTCCGCCGTGTACGGTCCGAGGGCGAAGTTCTTGGTCTGCCGCTGCCAGAGCGACGCGTCTTCCGGAAGTTCCGCCCGCGACCAGGTCGCGGCATAGCGTCGCGCGCCGCCGGGAAGCACGCTCTTGAACTCGAAGCGGTTGATGGGCACGACGGCGACGGTCTTGCCGAAGAGATTCTTTATCGTGATGTCGCCGTACGGCCGGAGATGCACCGTACCGGCGTTCTCGACGCGCGCTTCGAACGAGGCCGGCAGGCTGTCGGAGAGCTTCGGCGCCGCGGTGAACCCCGTGAGCTTCGCCTCCTCGGCGATATCGCCGTTGACCTTGAGCAGCATCAGCACGGCGGTGTTGCCGATGACGCCGACGCCCTGATCGTCCTGCGGCGAGAGGCTCGTGACGAGCGCCGCGCCGAAGTAGCTGCCGGGCCCGGCGTCCTCCGGCACGCGGATCTCGAAGAACACGCTGCCGCGTTCTCCCGGCTGGAGCGTGATTTCCGGATTGATGAACGAGATCCACGGCGCGAGCCCGCGGCCGTCGCGCACTTCGCCCGACGGATAGAACTCCGGGATGCCGCTCGTCTCGTCGTCGGCCTTCGCCGTGAAGTTCACGGCCTCCACGCGGAGCGTGGCGGGCTCGTCGCCGTCGTTGTGCACGCGCACTGCGTCGTTCACCACATCGCCGGGATTCGCGCTGAAGTCGAACGACGGCGGCGTGAAGGTCAACGCCCAAGCATGGCCTGGCGCGAAGAGCGCGGCGACCCCGATGATGGCGCTGGCGACGATACGCTTCATGGCGTCACGGTTTCTGCTGTTTCTTGGAAGACTCATAGCGGCGGATGATCAGGCGGTTGTAGCCTTTCGCTCCGAAGACGACGACGAGCAAGGCGAGGAGGCCGGCGCCGGCGTAGGTCGCGAGCGCCATCCAAGGGATCACCGTGAAGGTGGTGACCGCCGTCAGGCTCTTCTGCTGGGTCGCCGATCCGTAGTTGATGAGCAGGGTGGCGGTGTATTTCCCGAAAGCGAAGTTGCGGATCTGCTGCATGTATTCGCCCGTCTCGGCCGGAAGCTTCTTGCGCGCCCACGAGACATCGTAGCGGCGGGAGGAACCCGGCAGGACGCTGCGGAACTGCGGTCCGGGGTTGACGACGAGGCTCGCCACCTGGCGCCCCCACATGTCCTCGATGATGACATTGCCGGTCGGGCGCTGGTGCGTGGTGCCGCCGTTGGTCAGGCGGACGGTGAAGTCGGCGGGCAGATGCGACAGCACCTCCTTCTGGGCCGCGAAGCCGCTGACGACGAGCTCGTCGCGCAGGTCTCCGGTGACGCGGACGAAGATGAGGACCGTCGTGCCGCGCTCGATGGCGACATTCGAATCCGTCGGTCCGGCGATGTCGTCCGGTTTGCTCGCCAGGATCTGGATGGCGCCGAAGCGGCTGCCGGGAGGCGCATCCTTGGGGACGCGGATCTGGAACGGGACATTCACGCGTTCCCCTGCGCCGATGATCACCGGTTCGGTGCCGAGTTCGATCCACGGCGCGAGCTCGTAGCCCTGGCGCGTCTCGTCCGCCGGGAAGAAGTCCGGCGAGCCGGTCACTTCGTCGCCTTCGCGGACATAGAAGTTGACGGCCGTCGGCTGGATCTTGAAGGGGGCGCCCTCCTCGTTATAGACCTGCACGACATCGGCGATGATGTCGCCGGGGTTCAGGGTGAAGTCGAGCGACGGCGGCGAGATGGTCATCGCCTGCGTCATCTTCGGCGCGAAGAGCAGCGCGAAGACGAACGCGGCGAAGCCGAGCGCGAAGTTCCGTTTCCGTTCGAGACTGCGGGAGTTGGACATAAGGGAGTTTAGGTCTTGTCGTTCGTAGCGTGCTCCGGGAGCCCGGCTCCCCTCTTCATGGGGGCCGAGCTCCCGGCCCGTCTCACGACGGGTCAGGTACCGGTACGGATGCGCGGTCGCGGCGCGGGGAAAGCCCCCGATGCGTGGCCCGACGATGCGGGCGATGGCCGCGGATGACGCGCGTCGATTCCAGCCTCGATCGAGCCAAAGCCCGATGCGGGTCAGAAGGTGCCGGTGGCGATGAAGGTCAGCGTGTCCGTGTAGTCGTTATGGGCCGTGGTCAGCGCGTCGATCGAGGCTTGCACCGCGATCATCGCGCGACCCACCGCGATCGGCGCGCCGCCCGTGTTCAGGATGTCCTGGGCCGAACCCG
>DYFX01000058.1 GCA_020724945.1 Candidatus Paceibacter sp. | reverse complement strand
TCTTGAAGCACACGACCGTCGGCAGCGAGCGCCGCGTGCTCGAGCTCGCTTCGCGCTATGCGCTCGCGGCGCAGGACCAGTTCCCGCCCGCCGTCGCGTTCCTGCGGGGCCTCGCCGACGGCGCGGGCGTCCCGCTGCGCGCGATCGCGTCCATCGCGTTCTCGGAGGAGATCGCCGCGGAGTTCCTTCCCGCGCCCGAGAAGTGTTCGACGCTCGTCGTCCGCACCGATCGCGGCTGGCTGATCGGCCACAACGAGGACTACGAGCCGCACTACTACGGCAAGATGCTCGCGCTCGATGTCGCGTTCGACGGGCACCCGCGCATGGTTTGCCTGGCCTATCCCGGACAGCTGCCCGCCAGCGGGCCGTCGCTGAACGCGCATGGCGTCGCCATCGCCAACAACTCGCTGTGGCCGGAGGCGCAGCCGGGGCCGTCGCAGGTCGTCCGGCAGTTCCAGGCCTCGCTCGCGCCGGACATGGACGAAGCGGTCAAGATCCTGGCCGGGCGTCCGAACGCCCTCACGACGCACTACGCCGTCGCCGACGGGACGCTCGATGACGCCGTTTCGATCGAAGTCTCGAACCCCGCGACCTCCGAAGCGGACATCGTGCTGCGGCAGATCGCGGCGCCGTCCTTCTGCCACACGAACCATGTCCTGCACCTGCCGCTCCGGCGGCCGGACCCCGCGCTGGAGCACGCCTCGCACAGCTATCGGCGCTACGCCAAGCTGAAGTCCATCGCGCCCGAGGCGCTTCCGCGTTCGCCGGACGAGATGATGGCGTATCTCTCGGAGAACGACGGCGTCCTGCACCGCACGCCGGCGCAGAACCCGACGAGCGTCACGCTCGCGACCGTCGTCATCCGTCCGTCGACGCGGGAGCTCTGGATCCGCGACGCCGATCCGCGCGCCGAGGAACCGGAGTCCTACGCCGCGCTCGACCCGTCCTCGCTCCACTGACGAGCGAGGATTTTTGCTATGATGTCGGCATGACTGCCGCGTTCTTCGCCGCCGCCCTCCTTTCCGACGCCCTCGGGACCGTCGCGGGTTTCGGCTCGTCGACGATCTTCCTGCCGTTCGCGCTGCTGTTCTTCCCGTTCCCGGAAGCGCTGTTCCTGGTCGCCTGCGCGCATGTGTTCGGCAATCTCGGGCGCGTCTCCTTTTTCCGCTCGGGACTCGACCGGAAGCTGCTGCTGCGCTTCGGCGTGCCGAGCGTCGTCTTCAGCCTGCTGGGGGCCTTGTTGGTCGCGCGGGTCCCGCAGGACGCGCTCAAGGCGGCGCTGGGCGGTTTCATCGCGGTCTACGCGGCCGCCTCGCTCGCCGGCGCGCGGCTCCATCTGCGCCCTGACGCCGGGACGGCCGTCGCCGGCGGCGCGGCGTCCGGGTTCGTCGCCGGACTGATCGGCACCGGCGGCGCCATCCGCGGCGCCTTCCTCTCGGCCTTCCTCCTGCCGAAGGAGGTCTACATCGCGACCGCCGCCGGCATCGCCATCGCCACCGACCTGACCCGCATCCCGGTCTATGTCGCGAACGGCGTCGCGGCTTCCGTCTGGCCGTATGTTCCCGTCCTTCTCCTCACCTCGCTCATGGGCGCGTGGGTCGGCCGCGCCGTCGTCCGCCGGCTTCCGCAGGCGGTCTTCCGGAAGGTCGTCCTGGTCGCGCTGCTCATCGTCGGTTCAGGACTCCTGATCGACGGATCGTCCGCTTGGCATCCATGGGCATGAGACGGAAGACGCCTCCGCCGATCGGGCGCAGGCGTCTGCTATACTGGCCGATATGAGACCGAAGCCACACGAGTACGGCATCGCGGCGGCCGTCTTCGTCGCCGGCGCGGCCGTGCTTTGGCTCTTCGCCGAGACCTACGACCCCGGCATCGAAAGCCCGTTGTCGTCGTTGCGCCGCTTGCGGAATGCCGTCGTCGTGCAGGATCAGGCGGCCGGCGCGCATGTGGTCGTGGCGTACGCGGCGACATCGCAGCCCGCCTTCATCGCCATCCTGCCGGAGGGCGCCGGAACGCGCCGCGTCCTGGGCGCGAGCCGCCTCCTGCCCGAAGGCGAGGCGCACACCTTCCGCGTGCCGATCGAGGGAGGACTCGTGCCCGGCTTCTATTACGCCATCCTGCACCGCGACGACGGCGACGGCCTCTTCGATCCCGCGAAGGATCTTCCGGCCCGCGACGCGCGCGGGGCCGCGGCCATCACGCGTTTCCTCGTCACCGACGCGGTTTCGCGCTGAACTTCGATCCGTGCGGATCCGATTCCGGATCGATGACCATCCGGCAGGAGCGCAGGATGGATTCCGCCCGCTCCGAACGGAGTCCGGTGGCGCGCGAGAGCTGCTTGGGCGTGCGCACGGCGATATCGCGGCAGAGCGTCAGGTTCCCGTCCGAAAGGCGCGCGAGCTCGTCAGGCTTGAGGTCGTGCAGGACCGTGACCGGGTAGAGCGCGGTGTGGTCGACGAAATGCGCGAACGACTCGTCCTTGGGGTAGTTCCAGCCGAGCAGCCGGATGCCCTTGCACTCGCCGAACTTCATCGAACGCGACGAGATCTTGCCGTTGGTGACGATCCAGACCGAATCGAACTTCGGACACTTCCCGAGCGCGGCGCCGTCCTTCAGGTCCTGGAACCGCGTCCAGGCGGCCATCACATCGCGCAGCTTCACGAAATAGTCGAAGTCGTTGCGGAACTTCACCTCGATCATGACGGTCTTGCCGCCCTTCTTCGCCATGATGTCGACTTCATGGTCGACGCAGGCGCCGTGCAGCTCTTCGGGATACGAGGTCTCGTACCCGTAGGCGTTCAGGATGGAACCGACATACTTTTCGAACTGGAAACCGGCCGGGCCGAGCTTCAGCAGGCCCTGGCGCAGGGTATAGCGGTAGCTGTGCGCGCGGCTTTCGCGCTTGAGCTGGTCGTTGACGAGTTTCGCGATCTGGCGCGTGGTCGTCCCGTTCTTCACGCGTTCGCCGACGGCGTTCGAGATGCGGTCGACCAGATGCCGCGGCACGCCGGCCCTCCGGAGGCCGCCGCGGAGCTTTTCGGGGCTGAACCGTTCGGTCAGTCCGGTGGATTTCACGATGTACATATGCGGCATTCTACCATATACTCTCGATGATATGACCTCCGTCCCTCACCGCCGTTTCGGCAAGCTGCTCGACGCGATCCGCGAGCTCGTCTTCGGCCTGGAGGACGGCCTGGTCTCGACCATGGGCGCGGTCGCGGGCATCGCCGCGGGCACCGAGAACGGCCAGATCGTCGTCTTGTCCGGGCTCGTCATCATCGCCGTCGAGGCCCTCTCGATGGCCGCGGGTTCGTACCTTTCCAACAAGTCGCATCGCCAGATGCTCGAGAAACGCATCGAGGACGAGCGCCGCGAGATCGAGGAGAAGCCGGAAGAGGAGACCGAGGAGCTGCGCGTGATGTACCGCCAGCGCGGCTTCAGCGAGGACGAGATCGCGATCCTCGTGAAGCGCATCACCGCCGACAAGGAACTCTGGCTCGAGGAGATGACGGCCAAGGAGCTGCGCATCGGCGGAAACGACCTCGAGGAACCGAAGTCGCGCGCCGTCATCATGGGCTTCTCGTATGTCGTCGGCGGCGCCGTCCCGCTCGCGCCCTACCTGTTCCTTCCCGTCAGGCCGGCCATCGTCGTGTCCGTCGCCGCGACGATCCTGACGCTTTTCGCGATCGGCTTCCTGAAGGGCCGTTTCGCCGGCATCGATCGCTGGAAGAGCGCGGTCGAGATGATGCTCATCGCCTCGGCCGCGGCCCTGATCGCGTACCTCATCGGCTCCGTCGTCGGCCACTTCTTCGGCCTGACCGCCTGATGCGCGCATGTCCGCCCCGCATCCCCACCACCATGTCCACGAGACCCGCCACTTTCCGGACGGGTTCCTGTGGGGCACCGCCACGGCCGCCTATCAGGTGGAAGGGAACAATACGAACGCCGACTGGTGGGCGTGGGAGCAGACGCCCGGCAAGATCAGCGACGGTTCCAAGTCCGGGCTCGCCTGCGACCACTACCGCCGCTACGAGGAAGATCTCGATCTCGCCGCCGGGATGTCGAACAACGCGCACCGGCTCTCCGTCGAGTGGGCGCGGCTGGAGCCGAAGGAGGGGGAGTGGTCCGCGCCGGAGTTCGCGCACTATCGCAAGGTGCTCGAGGCCGTCCGCAAGCGCGGGATGAAGGTCATGCTGACCGTCTGGCACTTTTCGGTGCCGGCGTGGTTCGCGGAGAAGGGCGGTTGGGCGCACCCGCGCGCCGCCGCGCTTTTCGAGCGCTACGCGGCGAAGGTCGCCGAAGAGCTCGGCGATCTCGTGGACCTGTGGAACACGATGAACGAGCCGAACGTCTACATCAGCCAGGGCTACCTTTCGGGCGGCTGGCCGCCGCAGAAGAAGAACCCCTTGCTTTCGCAGATCGTCGCGCTTCGGCTCGCCAAGGCGCATCGCAGGGCGTATCGGGCCATCAAGCGCATCCGTCCGGGCGCGCAGGTCGGCCTGGCGCAGAACGTGCTCTCCATCGAAGCCTACGACAGCCACTCCTTCACGGATTGGGTCGGCACGCGCGTCATCGATTGGTGGTGGAACCACCTCTTCTATCACTTCACGAGGGGGTATCACTATTTCCTCGGCATCAACTACTATTTCCACTACCGCCTCAAGAAGTTCGGCTGGCCGCCGACGACCTTCTTCGCCGAAGTGCGCAAGGAGCGGCGCGACACCAGCGATGTCGGCTGGGAACTGAACCCGCAGGGCATCTTCCGCGTGCTGAAGGACTTCGAGTCGTACAAGCTGCCGATCTACATCACCGAGAACGGCCTGCCGAGCACCAACGACGACCGCCGCAAGCGGTATCTCGTGGCCGTCGTGAAGGAGATGTGGCACGCGGTACAGTCCGGCGTCGACGTGCGCGGCTACTTCTTCTGGTCGCTGATCGACAACTGGGAATGGGAGAAGGGCTACGCCGCCAAGTTCGGACTCGTCGAGGTGGACTTCGCCGGCGGCACCCTCGCGCGCACGCCGCGCGGAAGCTACAGCGTCTTCAAGGCCATCTGCGAGGACAACGGCCTGCCGCACGAGATGCTCCGGTACATCGGCCACGCGGTGGACCAGCCGTACGAGCCCCTGCCGACGGGCGTCCACGCCAAAAAAGAACCGCACGCCTAGGGCGTGCGTTTCATTTCGAGAACTTCTGGACGAGATGCGCGGAGATCTTCCGCATCGTCGTCTCGCTCACGGCCGTGACGGTGACGATGCGCTTGGTCGACGGGATGTAGGTGCGGAGCTGGAGGCGGCCTCCGACCTTCACGAACTGCTGGGATTTCTCGGAGTGCCAGCCGGGGACGGTCGGGGATTCGACGGCGTAGACCGCGATCAGGTCGGCGCAATCGGCGCAATCCTTCTTGGCGTCGGCTTCGGAGAGCCTTTCGGGCGACCGGAAATATTTCACGGGCGGGGCGAAGCGGTCGCCGGCGGGGGCGACCTCGACGACCTCCGCGACGCCGGCGGCGACAAGATCGTCGGCCGTCACTTCAAGGGGTTCCGGAGCGGCCGCGAGAACGGCCCCCGCCGACAAGGCGAGGAGCGCGGCCGTCCACAGGGTGATTTTCGCATTGTGGCGCATGTGCATCCAGTATACACTGGACGGGAACACGCGCCGATATGCCGCTCCACAAGTTGAGCCCGCTCGCCAAGACCTTCAAGACCTTCTTCGGACGCGACGACGCCATCCTCCGCGAGGCGTTGAAGGCCATCCGGCCCGAAGAGCTCGCCGTCATCGTCAACAACCTCTCCGAAGGGGAGCAGCTTCAGGTTCTCGCGCTGCTCGACGACGCCAAGCTCGCGCGGGTCATCTGGGAAGTCAGTCCGCACGTGCGGCGGAAGATGCTCGCGAAGCTCGGCCGCGACCGTTTCCTGGCGTTCATCGGAGGCGTCGAATCCGACGAAGCGGTCGACCTGATCCAGCTCCTCGACCACCGGCGCCGGGAGCGCGTCATCGAGGCGCTCCGCAAGTCCGATCCGAAGCGCATCCTGCCGCT
>DYFX01000057.1 GCA_020724945.1 Candidatus Paceibacter sp. | reverse complement strand
GTCCTGGCGGCCGAAGCGCCGAAGCCGGCGCCTGCAGCCTCGCCGGCACCGGCCGGCGCTTCTCCGTCCGCCATCCTCCTGCTCAAGAGCGCGCAAAAGGTCTCCGCGCGCGGCAACGCTTCGGTTTCGTTCACGGTCGGGCATAAGAACGCGGGTGCCTCCGTTTGGAGCTCCCGTTCGATCGCCGCGCCGGATGGCAACCCCATCATCACCCTTTCGGAACCCGTGGCGCCGGGCACGCTGGCGTTCACGACCTTCACCTTCATCGCGCCCAAGACGCGCGGCGACCATGTGCTGAAGTTCCCGTTCACGGTCGACGGCCAGGTCATCCCCGAAGCGGCGCTCGAACTGCCCGTCACCGTCACCGACGACTTCGTCGAAGCGCCGAAGGTTCCGATCGCGGCGCCGACTTCGCCGTCCATCGTCTCGCTCGGCGGGAGCGAGCCGACGATCCGCGTCGGGCTCTATTACACCGAGGTCGAACGCGAGGAATTCGTCGCCGATGTCCCGTACGAGGTGCGGAACCTCGACGGTGTCCTCATCGCCTCGTTCCAGGCCGGCGCCCCGGTGCAGGCGTGGTACGACGCCGCTTCCGGCGTCTATCGCCTCACGAACGGCATCGTGAACCTCTCGTCCGCCAGCGCGTTGCGCTTCGTGCCACTCGATCCGAACGGCATCGTCACGGCGCTCGCGCATGTCGACCGCCCGAGCTGGAACTCCTCGCTCAACGACAACCGCTTCCGCGGCGTCATCGAGTTCCGCCGCCACTCGAGCGGCCGCGTCTGGGCCATCAACGAGTTGCCGATGGAGCAGTATCTCTGGGGCCTCGCCGAATCCTCGAACGCCTCGCCGATGGAATTCCAGAAGGCGCTCGCCGTCGCCGCCCGCTCGTACGCCGCGTGGCATCTCGACAACCCCGGCAAGTACGACCACTTCACCGTCGGCGCGCTGAACGACCAGGTCTATAAGGGCTACGGGATGGAACTGCGCAACCCGAACTTCAAGGCGGCCGCCGAAGCCACGCGCGGGCAGGTCGTCTACCACGCCGGCGCGCTCGCCATCACGCCGTATTTCACCTGGAGCGACGGGCGCACGCGCGCCTGGACGGAAGTCTGGGGCGGAGCGCACAAGCCGTGGCTCGTCTCGGTCGCGGCGCCGCATGACGCGGCCGCGAACCGGCAGCTTTACGGCCACAGCGTCGGCATGAGCGCGTGGGACGCCATCGGCCGCGCCAACGCGGGGGAGAGCTATGATACGATGTTGAAACACTACTACCAGGGCACGGAGCTGAAGAAACGCTATTAAAAGGAGGAGATGAAACGCCTGCTCGCCATCGCGATGATCGCCGTCCTCGCCGCCCCGCTCGCCGCGGACGCGGCCGTGAGGAACTACGCGTCCGCCGCCGTCCAAGGCGATACGGCCGTGCGCATCGAAGCCGGCAAGACGGCCCAGGTCACGCTGAAGTTCCGCAACGCCGGCCGGTATGTCTGGCGCGGCACGGGCAGGGCGTATGCCTCGCTCTACGCCACGGGCCCCTACAAGCGGAAGAGCGCCTTCTGGCATTCCGCCTGGCCGACCCGCTACCAAGCCGCGCGGATGCAGGAGGCGCTGGTGCGCCCCGGAGCGACCGGCAGCGTCACGGTCACGCTCCACGCGCCGCCGCAGCCCGGCACCTATACGGAACAGTTCCAGCTCGCCGTCGAGAATACCGCCTGGATCTACGGCGCGGTCGCGCGCGTGAAGATCGAGGTCGTCCCCGAACAGGTCACCGCGGCGTCGCCGGTCGGTGCCGAAGCCTATGTCGTGATGGATCCGGAAACGGGCGAGATCCTCGCCTCGAAGGACGCCGACGAGGTGCGCAGCATCGCGTCGATCACCAAGCTCATGACCGTGATGGTCGCGCGCGAAGCGGGTCTCGATTCCGACACGGCCGTGAAGCTCGCCTGGGACGACGAGGTCGGCGGCGGACGCCTGCAGGTCCCCGTCGGCACGACGCTCACCGTGCCGGGGCTCCTCGGCAGCACGCTCGTGGGATCGGCCAACAACGCCGCCAACGCGCTGGCGCGCGCCACCGGCCTCTCCCGCGCGCAGTTCCTCGCGCGCATGGACGCGAAAGCCCGGGCGCTCGGCCTGGAATCCACCAGCTTCGCCGATCCGACCGGCATCGAGGTCGAGAACCTTTCGACGGCGCGCGAGGTCGCGCTCATGGCGCGCGCCGCCTTCGCCGACCCGTGGATCGCTCCGTACGCCGGGCTCGCGACCTACGATGTCCCGCTGCCGGGCGGCAAGATCCGCACCATCCGGAACACCAACACGCTCGTGACCGATGCCGCGCTCGACTGCGAGGCCGGCAAGACGGGGTTCATCAACGAGGCGGGGTATACGCTCGTCACGCGCCTCAAGAAGCCGGGCGAGAAGGAGCTCATCGTCGTCGTCCTGGGCGCCGGCACGAAAGCCCAATCGACGCGCGACACAAAAACGCTCGCCGAGCAGGCATGGCAGGGCTACCGCACGGCATTCATCCGATGAGAAAAACCCCGACGCAGGTCAGGGTTTCGCGTTCCGAGGGCCTCGCCGCCGCGTCAGCCGAGTCCTTGATGACGCATCTCGTTGCGGCCCGCGGCGGCGACATCCTTGGATTCCGTCTGATGCATGATGTCGCGCGCCTCGCGCTTCCGGTCGAGCGCTGCGAGTTCGATGATGCGCTGGCGCACCGCGTGCGGATTCGGCACCTGCTCGAAGATGAAGTTCTGTTCGCCGCCGGCCGTCTGGATCTCGACCGTCCCGTAGTTCAGCATCGTCGGGATGATGCCCTTGATCTCCGAATGGACATCCTGCACGCGCGTGAGATCGAGTTCGGCCACGACGCGGCCGAAGAGTCCCTTCTGGTTGATGTCCAGGATGCGGTCGTTGGTGACGATGTTGATGTCCAGGTAGTAGTCGGTGAACTGGCTGAAGAAGAAGATCCAGATGCCGAGGTAATAGATCGAGACGAGGAGCTTCAATCCGATCTCGAGGAGCGGGTGCGGCAGCGCGAGCGCCTCGCCGCCCAGGATGACGGTCTTCGCCGCGAACGGGATGGCGGCCAGCACGAGGAAGATGAAGACGGGGCCCGCGAAGACGATCGGGTGGCGGCGGAGCGAGAACTCGAGCTTCTCCCCGGCGTTCGGCGTGAAGAGCTGGTGGATCGACATATCAGAAGGCGGGAAGCGGAACGGCGGCCAAGGGGACGCCCGTCGTCCAGTCGATGCCCGCGAGCGACTGCCAGGTCGCGAAGATGACGAGCGCGCTGCCGGCGATGAAGATGAAGCTGGCGACCAGGCCGACGCCGTTGCGCGCGCCGTACTTCGCCAGGCTGACGATGTTGGCGAGCGCGAAGAAGAGATAGCCCAGGAGGAAGAGGGCGTACGGGATGAGCAGGAGGTAAGGCGGCAAGGCGATCATGCGTTCAGATGAGGGTCTCGAGCCTCTCCGGCGCGGCCAGACCGAGATGCTTGTAGGCGGCTTCGGTGGCCATGCGCCCGCGCGGAGTGCGATGCAGGAGCCCGAGTTGGATGAGGTACGGCTCGTAGATGCTCTCGATCGTCTCCATCTCTTCCGAGGTGGCGGCGGCGAGGGCGTTCAGGCCCACGGGGCCGCCGGCGAACTTCGAGACGATGGTCTCGAGGATGCGGCGGTCGACCGAGTCGAGGCCGATGGCGTCGATCTCGAGCATCCGGAGGGCGCGATCCACGATGTCGAGGCTAATCGTACCATCTCCGTGGAAGTCGGCGTAGTCCCGCACGCGCTTCAGCAGGCGGTTGGCGACGCGCGGCGTGCGACGGGCGCGTTCGGCGATGCGGGCGGCCGCGTCGGGGCGGACGGTGCAGCCGAGCGTGCCGGCGTTGCGCTCGACGATCATCGTGAGGTCCGAAGGCTCGTAGAAATCGAGGTGATAGGTGACGCCGAACCGGTCGCGCAGCGGCGCGGTCAGGAGCGAGAGGCGCGTGGTGGCGCCGATGAGCGTGAAGCGGGGGAGATCCATGCGGAGCGTGCGCGCCGAAGGGCCCTTGCCGATGACGAGGTCGAGCGCGAAATCCTCCATCGCGGGATACATCACCTCCTCGATGAGCTTGTTGAGGCGGTGGATCTCGTCGATGAAGAGCACATCGCCCTCCTCGAGGTTCGTCAGGATGGCGGCGAGGTCGCCGACGCGCTCGAGCGCGGGGCCGGAGGTCGTCTTGATGTTGGCGCCCATCTCCTTCGAGATGATGTGCGCGAGCGTCGTCTTGCCGAGGCCGGGGTTGCCGTAGAGGAGCGTGTGCTCGATGGGTTCGCCGCGCTTCTGGGCGGCGCCGAGGAAGACGGCGAGGTGGTCCTTCAGCTTCTGCTGTCCGACGAACTCCGAAAGGCGCTTCGGGCGGAGGCGCGCGTCGAAGGTCGTCTCTTCGGGCTGCGCCGTCGGCGCGACATCCCGCGTCATGTCATTCCCCGGCTTGACCGGGGAATCCAGTTCATTCTCCATATCGCTTCCATCGTAGGGGAGGAAGGGCGAACGGGGCAAGCATCGAAAAAAGGACAGGGGTTACCTGTCCTTGTAGCCGTCGACGAGACGGCCGATCGCGCACTCGATGTGGCGCCAGTTCGCGCCTTCGGCGACGGCCGCGTGGATGCGCGAGAGCATCTCGGGATGCACGGCCATGAGCAGGCCGCTCGGCGTGTTCAGCACGCCGCCGCCGTTGACGCGGAAGCCGTCGAACCAGTCGTGGGTACGGAAGAGGCCGAACTCCGGATCGAGCTCCAGCAGGAGCTCGGTCTTGAGCGTGCCGCCCCGGAAGTCCACGCGCGCGGCGAGCGCGATCTCCTGGACCGCCAGCGACAGGCCGGGCCGCGCGTCACCTTTGGCGCGGAAGCGCTTGGCGAGCTGTGCCGACGGCAGGGCTTCCTGGAGCATCGCGCCCCAGTCGATGAGCGCCTGCGCCTTGGCCGGCAGCTCGTCGAACATCACATGATCGCGCGCCTCCTGCGCGTAGGTGCGGTAGGCCGGGCTGGTGTAGGCGGCCCGCGCGTCGCGCTGGCGCTGGATGATGTCTTCGGTCTCCTCGAGCGCGGCGCTCGCGGCGGAGAGGATGGCGGAAGGAACGGACTTCGGAAGATCTCTGGTCACTTCGGTCTCCTTGGCTAGGGTTGCACATACCGGTCGAGCCGGCGATCCAGCTCCTGTTCGAGCGTCTCCCAGGCCTCGGGGCCGGAGAGGTGGGTCTGGAGCAGCTCGAGCATCGTCGGGTGGACCATCGGATGCTCGATCATCTGGAGAGGCGATGTGAGACGGCAGACCTCGCGGTAGGGCTCGGGGTTCCCCGCGGCGTCGTTCCGCCACTCCTCGAAGAGGAAGTGGTGGTGAGGGCCGTCGAGGAAGACGCGCGTGTGGGCGCCGGGCGCGTTGCCGGCGACGACCGGCAGCCCGTCCCAGTACCAGCCGGTGAAAAGGAGTACGCGCGCGCCGGCGCCGACGAGCTCCCAGTACCGCTTGCCTTCCGGCGAGCGGTTGAAGCTGTCGCGCCAATCGAAGGCGTCCTTCGCCAGATCCATGAGGATCTGGCGCCGCGCCTTGCGGTCGGCCTCGACGGCCTGCCGCCGCGCCTGCTCGCCCGGGTCCGCGCGCTTGCGGTCCTGGACATGCTTCCGCACGGCGTCGAGCTTCTGGATCTTGGCGGTCACTCGTGAAGGTACGGCCATCCTTGTTCCTCCGGGTTCGGGGATGGGACCGGCGAAGGTAACAAAAAGACCCGGAACCGTCAAGGTTCCAGGCCGAGCTCGCGGGGGTCGTTCATGATGCGTCGGATCTCCTCTTCGGACGGGAGTTCGACCAGCCTGTCGATCTCCGCGTCGGCCAGCCTGACCGGGATGGCGGGCAAGAGCCGCAGGAAGCGGCGCTTCGGCTTGTCCGGCCGGATCGAGATGACCTTGCAGTTGCCGCCGTAGAGCAGCTCCACCATGTAGACGGTGCCTTCGCGTCCGTCGGGCAGGCGCACGCGGTCGCCTTCTTGCACGCGGAAGCGGTAGGGCCTGAAGGCGACCGGAGTCAGCGGATCCGGCGGCGGAGGGTAGCCTCCCATGTTTCAGCTCCTTTCAAGGGACTGCGCATATCCCAAACGAAAAACGCCCCTCGGTCAAGAGGCGCTTTTGGTACCCGGGGCCGGGCTCGAACCGGCACGCCCTTGCGG
>DYFX01000056.1 GCA_020724945.1 Candidatus Paceibacter sp. | reverse complement strand
CCACCGAGGCCCACAACGACTACCAGGATGTCCTCACCTTCATCGCCACGGGGACGTACTGACGGAGACAGGTCGTTCACGGATCAGGCCTCTCCTCGCGGAGGAGGGGCCGAATCCGGGAAGAACCCGGAACGAAACCATGAGGCGCATTACGCCCGCCATCTTGAATCTCTTGGCTCGGCTCGCTGAACGCGTGAGCCTGCTTCGGCGTGCGGTCCTGCGCGAACTGCGCTCAAAGACCTTCCGCCGGTTCCGCGTCTGCATCCTGGCGTCCATCTTCGTGATGACCGGTACGCTCTCGAATCCGAAACCGACGATGGCCGCTCCGTGCGCCACTGGCAACGATGTCACGATTTCCGTCGGTTGCGAGTGGGCCGCCGGCACGCATGTCTACACGGGAACGCTCACCATCGACGCCGCGGTCATCGTGACGGCACAGGCGGACACGGGCGCGGGGACGGGCGTGACCGTCATCGTCGACGATCTCGTGTTGAACGGGACGATCACCGCGGATACGCAAGGATACGCCGCAGGCATCGTGACGAGCGGCTTCCGCAACGGCGGCGGGCCAGGCGGCGGCCTTACCGGAGGCTTCGCGAGCGGCGGCGCGCATGGCGGTCGCGGCGGCGGCAACAACACCAATCTTCCTTATGGTTCGGCCTTCGCCCCGACGACGCTCGGCTCCGGCGGCGCCAACGACGGCGAGACCGGCAGCGCAGGCGCCGGAGGCGGCGCGGTCAAGATTTTCGTGGCCGACGGCGGATCCGTCTCGTTCGGTTCCGGTTCCATCATCACCGCAAATGGCGGAAGTGCGACGACGGCCGACCACGGCGGCGGCGCGGGCGGCTCCATCTGGATCGACGCGACGAACGGCACGGTGTCCGGTCCGGCTTCCGGCACGGCGACGATCCGCGCCAACGGCGGAAACGCCGTCTCGAACCAGGGCGGCGGCTCCGGCGGCGGCGGCCGCGTGGCCGTCATGTATTCGACGCTCGCGAACGCCTCGAACATCGCCTTCAGCGCGAGCGCCGGAGCCCCCGGCAATCAGAGCGGCTTCTTCACGCCGGGCGGCGCGGGCTCCATCTTCCTCAAGGACGCGGCGGCGGCCAACGGCGACCTCATCTTCGACAACGGCAACCGCGTCAACGCGAACTTCACCGACCAGACGGCGTCCTCGACCTACCTCATCGACAACCTCACCATCCGCAACGGCGCCCGTTACCATGTCCCCGCGACCTATGCCACGGAACTCGCTTCGGGCGGCGTCCTGACCGGCGGCGGCACCCAGCAGCCGCGCCTCACCATCAACGGCGCCTTCGACTCTGGATCGACGACCTTCCTCATCGATGATGTCGACATCGACCACAACGCGGACTTCGCCGGTACGCACGACCTCGTCCTCCGCAACCTCGCGTATGACATCCAGACCGTGACCGCGACCTTCAGCGCCGGTGATGGAGGAAGGATCCACGACTTGACCATCGATACCGGCGCGACCTTCACGGTCGAGCAGGCGGATACGCTCTGGGTCGACCGACTCGTCGCGAAAAGCGGTTCGGTCCTGCGGCACGCCAACAACACGACCGCCGAGACGCACAAGCTCATCGTCAGCGCGACCAACAGCATCGAGCTCCAGACGGGATCTTCCGTGAGCCTCGACGGCTTCGGGTACAGCGTCGGGAACGGGCCAGGTGCAGGCTCGAGCGGCTCGAACACCGGCGGCGGCGGCGGACATGGCGGCGACGGCGGCCGCGGCGCCGAAGTCAGCGCGCTCGGCGGAGGCGCGTATGGCAGCGTTTCCGACCCTTCGACCATCGGCTCCGGCGGCGCGACCGACGAAGGTAACACGCAGGGTACCGGCGGCGGGGCCGTTCGTCTGATGACGACATCATCGACCGGCACCATCGATGTGTCGGGCGTCATCACGGTCGATGGCGTCAGCACGACGACCAGCGACGCCGGCGCAGGCGCGGGCGGTTCCGTCTACATTTCGACCTCGGTGCTGACGGGCAATGGCAGCGTCACGGCGACGGGCGGCAACGCCGACAACGCCAACGGCGGAGGCGGCGGAGGCGGCGGTCGCATCGCGCTCTACTATGACACCGACGCCTCGAGCATCACGCTCAACGCCCGTGGGGGCGACGAGGGCAACCAGAGCGGCTTCGTCGGTCGCGATGGCGGCGCCGGCACGATCTATCGCAAGGACAATCAGGAAACCTATGCGACGCTGATCGTCGACAACGGCACGGCCAATACGAGCGTGGATACGCCGCAGCTGAACGCCAGCGAGACCTATAAGGACATCACGATCGCCGGAAACGCGACCTACGCGATCGGCAACGGAGAGACGCTGACGCTCGACACCGGCGGGACGCTGACCGGCGGCGGTACGACGCAAGCGACGCTGCGGGTCGATGCTGGCGGCACCTTCACGCCCCCGACCGCGAACTTCACCTTCGACGACATCGATGTCGTCAACAACGGCGACATCGCGACCGTCACCGCGCTGACGATCGAAGACGGATCGTTCACGCACGGGGTGACGGGGGACTTCCCCGCGTCCGGCGGCGTCACGAGTCTCTCGTTCGGCGGCGGAGGACCGACCTTCACGCAGGACGGGGGCGCCAACCTCAACCTGACCTCGCTCACGGTGCCGACCGGGGCGACCTTCAACATCACCTCCGAGAAATACCACCCCTTCCACGAATCCTTCGGCGCGCTGACGGTGGCCGGTACCTTCAACTTGAGCCGGTATGCGACGCTCTTCGTCGACGCGTTCACGGTCCAGACGGGCGGCATCGCGACGCACGCCACGAACACCGCGTCGTACCTTTATCGCTTCGATGTCAGCGCCACGAGCTCGATCGAAATCGCTTCGGGCGGACGCGTCTTCGCGAAGGCGCGCGGTTACACCGGCGGCGGGAACAATACGGCCGGTAACGGCCCCGGCGGTGGCGCGACGGGCGGCTTCGCGGACGGCGGCGGCCACGGCGGACGCGGCGGCCACGGCGGGAATGTCTATGATTCGGCGACGGCGCCGTACGAGCTCGGTTCCGGCGGCGGCGGAGACGACTCCAGCGGGACGGGCGGCAACGGCGGCGGCTATGTCCGATTGGCGGCGAATTCCGGCGCGACGGTGACGATCGACGGCATCATCGACGCCGACGGCGGTTCGACCGTCACAGGAGCCCAGGATGCCGGCGGCGGCGCGGGCGGCAGCATCTTCATCGATGCGGCCGGCGCGGCGCTCGACGGCGCCGGAACGATGACGGCCGACGGCGGAAGCGGGCTTTCGGGAGAAGGCGGAGGCGGCGGAGGCGGGGGACGCATCGCGGTCTACGCGGCGAGCAACGCCCTCTCCGCTCCCGCGCCCTACAGTGTCGGAGGCGGCGCGAGCGGATCGCAGAGCACCAGTACCACGAAGGCCGGCGGCGCCGGCAGCATCTTCCTGAAGCTCGACGCGCAGGACTACGGCGACCTCGTCATCGACAACGATAACCGCGCCGACGCGCACTTCACGGATCAGACGCAGGGGAACCAGACCTACGACAGCATCACCATCCGGGAGGGTTCGAAGTACCGCGTGACCGGGACGCAGACGCTGGCCTTGGACGCCGGCGGGACGCTTACGGGCGGAGGAAGCCTGCAGCCCAGCCTGCAGACGCTCTCGGGCGCGGCCTTCGCGGCCGGCGGCGGATCGTTCACCTTCGATGACATCGATGTCACGAACGACGGCACGATCTCCGTCGTGACGGGACTGACCGTCCTGCGCGGCGCGTTCACGCACGGCGCGACGGGGAACTTCTCGGCCGGCGGCGGCGTCACATCGTTGTCGCTCTCGGCCGGTGCCGTCTTCACGCATGCCGGCGGAGCGAACCTGAACCTCGCTTCGCTCGCGGTGCCCTCCGATGCCGAGTTCGCCCTCGCCAACGAGAACTACTATCCGTTCGCGGAAAACTTCGGGACGCTCTCGGTCACGGGCCGCTTCAGCCAGGATCGCTATGCGCGCTTCTTCCTCGACACGCTGACGATCCCCTCCGGCGGCATCGTGACGCACGCCTCGAACACCGCGTCCATCCAGTACCGCGTCGACATCAGCGCGACCTCGTCGATCGATGTGCAGTCGGGCGGGTTCATCGATGCCGATCGGCGCGGGTATGCGGCGCAGAACGGGCCCGGCAAGGGCGAGACGGCCGGAAACAGCACGGCCGGCGGAGGAGCCTATGGCGGCGACGGCGGATCGGTGGGCGGCGGCGGCGACGGCGGCGCGAGCTACGGCTTCATCGAACGGCCCGAGGAAGCCGGCTCCGGCGGCGGTGACGACACCGCCAATGCCGGACAGCAGGGCGGCGCGGGCGGAGGCGTCATCCGGCTCATCATCGGCTCCGGCGGTACCATCACCGTGAACGGCACGGTTTCGGCCAACGGCGACACGGGCAAGGCGGGCGGCGACGGCGGCGGCGGCGCGGGCGGCTCCGTCTGGATCGACGCGGCGACCAATACCATCGCCGGTACCGGCACCGTCCGTGCGAACGGCGCGGCATGACCCGCGTCCGAAGCCTGCGGCGGCGGCGGCGGCGGGCGCATCGCCATCTATTACACGAGCGGGAACCCGAACAGCTGGACCAAGCAGGCCTTCGGCGCGCTGGGCGGCAACCAAGGCGGCACCAGCGGACGCCAGGGCGGCGCCGGCACCATCTTCATCAAGGCGGCGGCGGACGAGGACGGCGATCTCGTCGTCGACAACAACAACCTTTCGGGCGCGGGAAAGACGCGGCTGACCGGCTCCCTGATCCAGCGCTTCAAGAACATCACGATCCGCAACGGCACCTGCTTCCGCATCCCGAACCTCTTCACCTTCCGCAAGACCGCGTTCGGATCCTTCACCTTCGGCGGGTCGGTACGGCCGTGCATCCAGGTGGACGGCGGCGGAAAGCTCGACCCCGGCGGCAGCACCTTCAATCCTGACGGCGTCGACCTCGATGCCGCCGGCGAGCTTGAAGGCGTCTCGAACATGACCGTCACGAACGGTTCGATCGACAACACCCTGACCTTCGGCGGCGGCTGCACCTCCCTCACGCTCGGTTCCGGCGGCAACCTGAACTTCGTGGACAGCGCGACCTTCACCTGCGGCACCGTCACGGTCCAGAGCGGGGGCACCGTCACGCACACGGAGAACTCGACGAGCCTGATCCGGAGGATCCTGCTCTCCGCCACGACGCTCGATCTCCAATCCGGCGGCGCCATCACCGCGACCGGCGGCGGTTTCGATGCGGCGACCGGGACCGGCGCCGGCGCGACCGGACTGCAGGGCGGCGGCGGCGGACACGGCGGCGCGGGCGGACAGGGTTCAGGCGGACAGGCCGGCGGCGGCACCTACGGCGATTCCGCCTGGCCCGAAACGATGGGTTCCGGCGGCGGCGATGACACGACCAACACGGTCGACACGGGCGGCCAAGGCGGCGGCGTCATCCGCATCGATGTTTCGGGCACGCTCACGGTGAACGGCACGATCGATGCCGACGGCGAGGACGCCACCGGCAACGAACGCGGCGGCGGCGCGGGCGGATCGGTGCTCATCAGCGCCACGACATGGACCGGATCGACCGGTTGCATCAGCGCCGACGGCGGAGCCGGCGCATCGAACGGATCTTTCGGCGGAGGCGGAGGCGGGGGCGGTCGTATCGCGGTATACTACAATGCGAAGTCGTATACCGGATGCGGCTTGAGCGTCGTCGGCGGCGCGAAGGGCGGCAGCGGTGCGGCGACGGCGGGCGCGGACGGCACGACGCTGGAATTCCAGGACGGCCCGACGATCACTTCCGTCACCCACACGCCCGCGACGCCCTCGACCGTCGACAGCGTCGTGCTCATCGCCGCGGCTTCATATGACGGCGACATCAGTTCGATCGAGATCTATCTCGACGGTACCGGCCCCGGAGAGCTGAAGCACACCTGCACCTACGCGCCTGCGGTCAGCTCCGCGACCTGTACGGCTTCCGTCGGACTGCTCTCGCGCGGGAACCACACGACGACGGTGAAGGCGTACGGGGCCGACGCGTCGGAGACCGACGCCGAAGAGACCTTCTATGTCGACGGCTTCACGACCGTGAACTCCGTCGGCCTCTCCCGCCTGGGCACGGACGCCGAAGCCACCTTCACCCTGACCTACACCCTCTCGGGCACCTCGACCCAGGACCTGGTCGTGA
>DYFX01000055.1 GCA_020724945.1 Candidatus Paceibacter sp. | reverse complement strand
TCGTGTCCGGCCTTGGCGGCAGCGGCGGCGTGCAGGCGCTCGCCGATCTGGAAGATGCCGATGTAGCCCTTGCCGGAACCGCCGCGCAAAGGGATGCCTTCCGAGGCGAACTGCCGGTAGCGCGATTCGCACTTCGCGACCGCGATCATCACCGGCGCGTCGGCGAAGGCTTCGCGCACCAGCGCCTCGATGCCGGCGTTCGGGTCGGCCGCTTGCCCCAACGCCGGCGCCGCCAGGAGCAGCGCCGCGCAGATCGCTTTTGCCGTCAGTCGTCGGTTAGCCATGCGTTTTCCGGTACAGGGTACCAACGCGCCGGCTCCCCGACAAGCCTGCGCGCAGCGTGCTACCATAAGGATAAGATAACAAGCGCACGGCGCCCAATGGACACGCTATGACCCGCGAACGGATTCCTCTCCTCATCGAACGCCTTGGCCTCGCCTTCTGCTTCCTGTCCATCGGACTCTGGGAGCTCGTCGATCCCGCGTACTGGTTCGGCTATGTCCCCTCCTTCGCCCAACCGCTCGGCGACATGTCGGTCATGGTCCGCATCCACGGGGCGACCCTCGTGCTGATCGCCGCCGCCGTCCTGTCCGGATTCCGCCTCCGGATCGCCTCCGGCCTCGCGACCCTGATGCTGCTCCAGATCGTCGCGGTCCTGGCGCTCGAATCCGGTTTCACGGAAATCCTCGTGCGCGACATCGCCATCCTGGCCCTCGCCGCCGCCGTCTTCGCCCGCACCTACGAGAAAAAAGAAGCGCCCGCGGCCATCAAGCCGTGAACGCGCCGGTACGATCCTTCAGGTTTTCGGGCGCGCATCTCGTTTCCGCAGGATCTTCCCCATCGCTTTCCCTTGCGCCAGCTCGTCGATGAGCTTGTCCATATACCGGATCTCGCGCATCGTCTTTTCCTTGATGTCCTCCACGCGGACGCCGCAGACGACGCCCGTGATGCGCTTTCGCGCCGGATTCGGTTTCGGCGCCTTCTTCAGGAAGGTCTCGAGATCCGTCCCTTTCTTCAGCTGGGACTCCAGCCCCTTCCGCGTGTAGCCCGTCAGCCAGAGGATGATCGCGTCGACCTCCTCCTTCGTCCGCCCCTTCCGCTTCGCCTTGGCGACATACAAAGGATAGATGCCGGCGAAGCTCATCGCGTAGATGCGGTGTTTCTTCATATCCGGGATCTCTTCTTGAGGATCGCCCGTACGGACGGGCTGACCGGCTTGTCCTCGCGGTGGATGCAGCCGATCCAGCAGCAGGGCCGGCGCTTCCCCTCCTTGAGCTGCGCGACCATCCTTTCGACATGTTCCTTCCGCGTCTCCGCTTTCTTGACGAAGGTGACCCAACAGACCCACTCGTTGCGCGCGAGGGGCGTCAGGCTTTCCCAAACTCCCGCCGCCGTCCGATCGGCGGCGAGGGCCTTTCGCATGTCGGACGGCAGCGCATGCGCCGTACCGCCGGAAATCGTCTTCGTGGCCATGAAGGCATGGTACCGCAACGCGCGGACAGGAAACACCCTGAAAGCAAAACACGCCACTTGCGTGACGTGTCTTGCTGGCTCCGAGGCTGGGATTCGAACCCAGGACCAATGGATTAACAGTCCACTGCTCTACCGCTGAGCTACCTCGGAACGGTATCGGCGTAACGGCGATACTATACACGCCTACCGCAAACCTTTCAAGACCCTCGTACAGACGGGGTTTTGGGCGTATACTGGCCGAAATACCCCCTATGCCCCAACGCACCCGCAAACCGCTGGCCGATCTCCATAACCACCTGGGCGCCTCCGTGCGGCCGTCCATCTTGTGGTCCATCGCGCATCGGCAGGGCATCAAGCTCCCGACCAAGAGCTATTGGGAGTTCGAGGAGATGATCACGATGCGCGGAAAGGAGCGCAACCGGAACCTCGGCGAGATGCACGAGCGCTTCTTCCGCTGGACGGAACTCATCCAGTCCTCGCCCGAGGCCATCGAGGAATCCGTGAAGGCCGTCATCGACGGCGCGTACCGCCGCGGCAACATCGTCCTGCACGAGCTGCGCTTCAACCCGATGAAGCGCAACCGCGGCGGCGAACGCGACCTCGACAACATCATCATGTCGGCGGTCTGGGGCATGGACAAGGCGCTCCTCGAATACCCGCAGGTGAAAGCCGGCCTCATCCTCATCATGGACCGCGGCTTCCCGCCGGAGCAGAACATGATCATCGTCGACAAGGCCATCAAATACGCCGGCCGCGGCATCGTGGGCGTCGACATGGCGGGACCGAACCACCCGAAGTTCTCGATGCGCGCGCACCTCCCGCACTTCCGCAAGGCCAAGGCCGCCGGCCTCGGCGTCACCGTCCACACCGGCGAGGAGCGCCAGCTCGACGAGATGCGTTTCGTGGTCGACGAGGTGAGACCGGACCGCATCGGCCACGGCGTCCAGTGCATCCATGACCGCGCGCTGATGCGCCGCGTGGCCGACGCCGGCATCACCCTCGAGATCTGCCCGACCTCCAACCTCCGTAACAGCGTGCAGAAGGATGTCGCCGCGCTCAAACGGACCTTCAAGGCGCTGCTCGCGCACGATGTCCCGTTCGCGCTCTGCACGGACGGCCCCGAGATGTACCAGACGCACTTGCACCAGGAGCAGGAGTTCCTGATCGAACGCGGGATCCTGACGCCCGCGCAGGTCGAACGGGCCCGCAAGCGCGCCTTCGAGGCCAGTTTCGTCTAGGACAGGCCGTAGAAGCCTGCCACGCCGTGGGCGAAGAGCGTGTTGAAGACGAGGTTGCCGCACAGGACCGTCGCGAAGACGGCGCGGAAACGATAGCCCATCAGGCCGAGCGGAAGGGCCACGACCTCGTTCGGTATGGGCACGAACGCCGCCACGAACGCCAATGCGGCGAGCGGCGCCGCCGGCGAGCGCTCCCGGAGCTTCTCGAGCCATCGCACCGCGTCGCGCGCCTTGCCGCGTCGCGCGAAGGAGCGGCCCGCGTTGCCGATCAGGAACGCGATGGAGTCCGCGAGCGTGACGCCGAGCGACATCACGAGAATCGTCGGCCAGAGGTCGAGACCCGCCGCGAGGAAGGTCGGGAGGAAGGCCACGGCGGGGACCGGCACCACGAGATTGAAACCGCTCACCACCGCCGCCAGGAACACGCCGAAGTACCCGAACGCGCGCACGAGTTCGGCGGCGTCCTCGTTGCCGTGAATGGATCCGCCCAGCGCGAAACCGGCGGCGACGAGGGCAAAGGCGACGAACGCCTTCAGCCACGCCTTTTCGTGTTCAAGATGGCGGCCGTTTTCGAAACGCATCGGCACGATTGTACCATTCACCGCGAAAAACTGCTAAGATACGGGCATATGCGAAAACCCTCCTTGCTTGCGCTGGCCGCCTCGGGGCTCGGCCTGCTCATGACCGCCCTCCCGGCCGCGGCCGCCACGGGCGACCTCGTCTCGATCGCGCTCCGCGACTTCAATCGTGACGGCAAGATCGACCGCGCCGTCGTCGCCATCGCCAACCCCGGCTTCGCCGAATGGAGCGTCGGCGGCGTTTCCGGCTTCACCGTCACCTACGACGGCGCCCCGGTGCGCGTGACCTCCGCGTCCATGGCCTCGCCCGCCTCCGACCCGGCGCTCCTCGAGCTCGTCCTCGAGTCCGCCGATGTCCCGGTCGACACCTCCGCCGCGAAGTTCGAGGTCGCGTACGCGGCGAGCGGCGCTTCCGGCGTACGCGGCGGCGGCACCGAGCTCATGGCCTTCGCGGCCGATGACGCCACCGAAGCCGCGACCGAGCGGGACGAAGCCGCGCCCATCCTCGTGACCTCGAACCCGCTCGCGGGTTCGATCGAGGTCTTCCGCGGATCTCCGCTCACGCTCTCGTTCAGCGAAGCCGTCGATCCCGCCAGTCTCGTCCCCTCTTCCGCGCTGAACCCGGGGGCCTGGTCGTTCGCGGTCGTCGGCTCCGCGGTCACGGTCGAGCACTTCCCGTACATCGGCGGCGCGCCCGAGAGCTTCGGCATCGCGGCGAAGGATCTCGCCGGCAACGCCTCGGTCGCCGGACCCTACCCGAACCCCTTCTCCTTCCGTACGACTTCGGACTCGACGCCGGCGACGCGCGTCGACAATGTCTTCGTGTTCTCGACCCCGACGGCCCCCGGCACCTTGCCGGCCTCGGGCGGCGCGCATATCGCCTGGTACACGAACCTGCCCGAAGTCGCGTCGGTGCGCCTGTCCTATTCGCTCGATGCCGGCATCAGCTACGCCGTCATCGCGACCCTGCCGGTCGCGCAGGGCATCCATGTCTGGTATCCGCCGCAGATCGCGCAAGCCTTCCAGCTGCGCGCCGAAGGCCTGAACGCTTCCGGCACCCCCGTCGCGTCCGCGTTCCTCTCGCCCATCAGCCTCGTCGGCACCTGGGCGCCTGCCCCGACGCCGGTCACGCCGGCCGAACCGGCCGGTCCTGACGCGACGGCTCCCACGATCGTCGGCGTCGGCGTCATCGACCGCTTCGACGCCGCCGCGCGCACGGCCAAGCTCTCTTGGACCACCGACGAGCCGACCCGCGCCGAAGTGCGCTATGGCGTCGAGCTCGACTACCGCGGCCAGGCCGACCTGTCGGCGTTCACGACGGCGCATGAGGTCACGCTCCACGACCTGACGCCGGGCGTCCTGCATCAGGCGCGCATCACCTCCGTCGACGCCGCCGGCAACGCCTCCGTCTCGAAGGACTGGTACTTCATCTTCCTCCGCGAAGGCGACCTCATCAAGGGGTCCGGCGCGGCCGTCTATCGCTACGAGGGCGGCAAGCGCCGCGCCTTCCCCCACCTGGATGTCTATCGCTCCTGGCATGGCGACGACTTCTCCAAGGTCATCCGCGTGCCGGACACCCAGCTCGGCACCATCGCCCTCGGCGCCAACATGAAGATGAAGGAAGGCGTCTATCTGGTGAAGATCCAGAGCGACCCCAAGACCTACGCGGTCGAACCGAACGGCATCCTGCGCTGGATCCAGACCGAAACGCACGCCCGCGCGCTCTACGGCGCCGCCTGGGCCTCGCGCGTCCGCGATGTCGATGTCAGCCTCTTCACGGACTACGCCATCGGCGCACCGCTCGCGAACGGCGAGACGCCCGCGGGCTACGCGAACTGACGCGGAACGAAAAAACCCCGACGCGCGTCGGGGTTTCGCGTTCACAGGTGCGAACGCAGGACGAGGAGCTGGACGCCCAGCACGCAGAAGTTGTATGCCGCGTGGACGAAGACATTGGCGCCGTACGCCCAGAGCTTGCTCGTCTTGCCGTCGGGGCCCCGGATGGTCCGGAACCACAGGCGGCCGAGCAGCAGGCCCAGCGAGCCCTGGATGAAGATGCTGAAGTAGCCGCCGCCGTGCAGGAGGCCGAAGCCCAGGAAGGACCCCGCCAGGAGCACGAAGACATGCTTCACCTTGTCCGGCTCGTCGCCGGTACAGAGCTCGCAGAGTCCGGCGCGGAAGGTCTCCTCCACGAGCGGCGCCATGATGCACGCGCCGAAGAAGGCCCACAGGAAGCTCTCGCCCGGCGAACTCGCCGCGAAGAGCGACTTCAGCGGATACGGGAGCATCTCGTCGTAGAGCTTCGGCACGATGTCGAGGCCCACGGCGCCTTCCTTGATGGCGTACAGGTTCATCGCCATCAGGACGAGGGTCACCCAGAGCCAGACCAGCATGAAAGTCACGCCGGTCTCTCCGAGACGGTTCCGGTTCGCCTGTACCCAGGCGTTCATCTTCCCGAGCATGGCGTACCTCCGTTGTTGGAAAGACCGGGACTGAATCCACCTTACCAAAAGGGTCAGCCTTGGCGACTGACCCCTGTGGATAAATTCGTACCAGCCCGTCCTTTCCAGGTCAATAGTCCCGGAGCTTCGAGATGCCGGTATGGGCCTGGATCTTCTCCAGCGCCTTGGCCTCGATCTGGCGGATGCGTTCGCGGGTGACATCGAACTCCTTGCCGACTTCCTCGAGCGTGTGCGCCACGCCGTCGGTGAGGCCGAAACGCATCTCCAGGATCTTCTGCTCGCGCGGCGAGAGGTCCTTGATGACCTCGTTGACATAATCGCGGAGAAGCTGGAGCGCGGCGGCGCGGTCGGGGCTGACGTTCTTGACATCCTCGATGAAGTCCTCGAGCGTCGAGTCCTCGTCGTCCTCGCCGACGGAGGCCTCGAGCGAGACGGTGTCCTGGGAGATCTGGATGATGTGGCGGACCTTCTCGACGGACTCGCCCATCTCGGCGGCGATCTCCTCCGGCAGCGGCTCGCGGCCGAGGTCCTGGATGAGCTGGCGCTCGATCTGCTGGAAACGGTTGATGGTCTCGACCATGTGCACCGGGATGCGGATGGTGCGCGACTGGTCGGCCAAGGCGCGCGTGATGGCCTGGCGGATCCACCAGGTGGCGTAGGTCGAGAACTTGTAGCCCTTGCGGTACTCGAACTTCTT
>DYFX01000054.1 GCA_020724945.1 Candidatus Paceibacter sp. | reverse complement strand
CGGGACAGGCCGGTCTTGGAACGGACCGGCTTGCCGAGGACGGTGATGACGCGGACGGCCGTCGGAGCGACGCCGTAGACGGCCTTCACGGCCTTGCGGACTTCCACCTTGTTGGCGCCCTTCGAGACCTCGAACGCGTACTGGCCGAGCTGCTGGAGCGCGGTCGTCTTCTCGGTGACGAGGGGGCGGACGAGGATCTTATAGGCGTGGCCGGTCTCGCGCGTCACGTAGGCGACGGGCTTCGCGGCCTCTTCCTTCTTGTCCTCGGTCTTGGCCTTGGCGGCCGTGCTCTTGGCAGGCGCCTTCTGGCCTTCTTCGTTTTTCTTGCGGCTGAAGAATCCCATATCAGTTCTTGCTCTTGTCCGCCGTAGCCTTGGCGGAGGTGGTGTAGCCCTTTTCGAGCAGGTCGAGCGCGGCGACGGACGCCACGACCGTGTCGGCCTTCAGGACATCGACGAGGTTGACGGCGCTCGCGGTGACGGTCCAGAGGTTCTTGAGGTTGCGGGACGCGCGGACGGCCATCGGGTCGGACTTCGGGAGGATGAGCAGCGTCTTGCGGCCGACCGGAAGCTTCGCGAGCATGCCGGCCATCGTCTTGGTCTTGCCGGCGTCCACCGAGAGCGACTCGAGGCCGAGAAGCGCCTCGTGCTTGACCTTGTCCGTGAGGGCCATGGCCAGCGCGGTCTTCTTCGACTTGCGGTTGAGCTTCTTGGCGAAGTTGCGCTCGGACTGCGGACCGAAGGTCACGCCGCCGCCGCGCCAGATCGGGGAACGGATGGAGCCGTGGCGGGCGCGGCCGGTGCCCTTCTGCTTCCAGGGCTTCTTGCCGCCGCCGCGGACTTCGCCGCGGGTCTTGGAGTGGCCGGCCGCGACGCGGGAGTTGGCCATCTGCGCCTCGGCGGCGAGATGGACGAGGCCCTCGTTGATCTTCACATCGAACAGCTTCGGCGCCATTTCGCGCTCGGAGACGACCTTGCCGTCCTGGTTGTAGACTTTGATCTTCGACATACGATTAGGCGTTGGCGGCGGTTTCGGTAGCGGCCTCCGCTTCCGCAGGGGCTTCGACGGCCTTCGCCTCGTCCGCCGGCGCTTCGGCGGCGGGAGCGGCGGCGAACTTCATCTCGCCCGGAGCCTGGATGAGGAGGGTCGCGCCGCGGGCGCCGGGAACGGCGCCTTTGACGGCGATGAGGCCCTGTTCGGAGAGGACTTCGACGATCTCGAGATTCTTGACGGTGACCTGGTCCCCGCCCATGCGTCCGGCCATCTTGAGGCCCTTCAGCACATGCTGGATGCCTCCGGAACCGATCGAGCCCGGCATGCGCAGGTTGTCCTTGTGGCCGTGGGTGGCCGGACCGCCTCCGAAGCCCCAGCGCTTGACGACGCCCTGGAAGCCCTTGCCCTTCGAGATGCCGGTGACATCGATGATGTCGCCGGAGACGAAGGAGGAGATTTCGCAGACGGCGCCCGGCGCGATCCCGTCGACCGAGTCGACGCGGAATTCGCGGAGCGTGGCGAGGTCCTCATGGCCGGAGGCCTTGAGGTGGCCGGCCTGGGGCTTGGCCAGGTGGCGCTTGGAGCCGGTACCGATCTGGAGGGCGGTGTAGCCGTCCTTCTCGCCGGTCTTGACCTGCGTCACGACGCAGGGCTCGACCTTCACGAGCGTCACCGGCACCACTTCGCCCGAGGGGCGGTAGCGCTGGGACATTTCGAGTTTTCGTCCGATGATGAATTTCATACGATCCAATTAAGGCAGAGGAACACGGGTTATTATGTTCGATGCCTGTCTCCGTTTCGCTTGGGATCCTCCCCCGACCGGCGCAATAACAGAAACAAGAAGTCTCGGCACGATCACTTCCCGGCAAGGCCGGGGCGATATCATGAGGAAACTTCTTGCATCTGTCCCTACGCGTGGCTTGGCGTGTTCGAGACAAGTCGAGTTGTAGCGGAACTCTCCGTCCCGTCAGGGCTTCATCCAGAGGTTTTGGCGCCGTAGGCCATTCGTATGCGTGCCATCTTTCTCTGCCGTTCCTTGACCGGACTGATTGTCGAATCTGCGGGCTGCCGATGCGCCGCTGGATGACCCCGTCGCGTGACGGGGCGACCAGCGGCCCATCGGAAAAGGTTTACATCTTGATCTCCACGTCGACGCCGGCGGGGAGATTGAGGCTCATCAGCGATTCGACCGTCTTGGGGGTCGGATCCATGATGTCGATCAGCCTCTTGTGCACGCGCATCTCGTACTGCTCGCGCGCGTTCTTGTGGACGAACGTCGAGCGGTTGACGGTGTACTTGTGCTTCTCCGTCGGAAGCGGCACGGGGCCGCGGATCGACGCGCCGGTGCGGGTGGCCGTATCGATGATCGTGCGCGTGGACTGGTCGATGACCTTGTGGTCGTAGGCGCGGATCTTGATGCGGACGCGGGCGCTGGCTTCTTCCTTTTTCTTGTCCTTTTCCATAAAGGGCGTTTTCAGCAGGATACCCCGACCCTCTTAGATGAGGCTCGGGGCGTCCCGACTTTACTTGATGATCTTCACGACAGCGCCGGCACCGACGGTGCGGCCACCCTCGCGGATGGCGAAGCGCATGGAATCTTCGAGAGCGACCGGGGAGATCAGCTTGACGACGCAGTTCTGCGTGTCGCCCGGCATGACCATCTCGACGCCCGCCGGCAGCTCGATCTCGCCCGTCACGTCGGTCGTGCGGATGTAGAACTGCGGCTTGTAGCCCTTGAAGAACGGCTTGTGGCGGCCGCCTTCCTCCTTGGTGAGGGCATAGATCTGCGCCTCGAACTCGGTGTGCGGCTTGATGGAACCGACCTTCGCGAGGACCATGCCGCGCTCGATCTCTTCCTTCTTGATGCCGCGGAGAAGCAGACCGGCGTTGTCACCAGCCATGCCCTTGTCGAGCTGCTTGTTGAACATCTCGATACCGGTGACGACCGTCTTGCGGGTGTCGCCGAGACCGACGATCTCGACCTCGTCGTTGAGGTTGATCGTGCCGCGCTCGATGCGGCCCGTGACGACGGTGCCGCGGCCTTCGATGGAGAAGACATCCTCGACCGGCATGAGGAACGGCTTGTCGGTGTCGCGCTCCGGCTGCGGGATGTACTCATCCAGCTGCTTGAAGAGCTCGCGGACCGGACCGGAAAGCGTCGGGTCCTCCGGGTTGTTGAGGGCCTGGAGCGCCGAACCGCGGACGATCGGGGTGGTGTCGCCGGGGAACTGGTACTTCTTGAGCAGATCGCGGACCTCCTCTTCGACCAGGTCGATCAGCTCCTTGTCCTCGACCATGTCGCACTTGTTGAGGAAGACGACGATGGACGGGACGCCGACCTGGCGGGCGAGCAGGATGTGCTCGCGCGTCTGCGGCATCGGGCCGTCGGTGGCGGACACGACCAAGATCGCGCCGTCCATCTGGGCGGCACCCGTGATCATGTTCTTGACGTAGTCGGCGTGTCCCGGGCAGTCGACGTGCGCGTAGTGGCGCTTTTCCGTCTCGTACTCGACGTGAGCCGTCGCGATGGTGATACCGCGAGCCTTGGACTCCGGAGCCTTGTCCAGGTCCTCGACCTTCTTATCCTGGGAAACGTTTCCCATCGCCTTACCGACCGCGAGCATCGCGGCGGTGAGGGTGGTCTTGCCGTGGTCAACGTGGCCGATGGTGCCCACGTTCACGTGCGGCTTGGAGCGATCGAACTTGATGTCAGCCATACCGATAATAAATAAAAAAGTTGACGTGTGTCGCAAGCGAGTGTAGCAGAGGGTCAAAAAGCGGTCAAGTCGGGCTTTTTGGCCTTAATCCGCCAAGGGAGGGGCTTATTCCAACGGTTCTAAGTAGAACTGCTCCTCACCTTCGGGTTCTGAAGGGGCTTCGGGCTTGGGAAGGGTCGCCTGCCGCGGAGCCGCTTGGGGCGCGGAGGCCGGTTTCGCGGCGGGCTTGTCGTCGATCATCGGCCTGTCTTGGGCTAATCTTGGCCCATTTTGCGGTGTCGCCGGCGCCTTCCAGAGCGGGATTTCGCGCTTGGGCGGCTTATTGTCCGGGAAGCCGGTCGAGATCGGGAGGGCCTGCGGAGGCGCCGGTTCCCGCTTTTGGACCTCGGGCTTCCACTCCCCGACCACGAGTTTCTCGTAGTGATCGAGCCCCATCAGGACGAAAGGCTGTTCCCCGGCCGGGTCGGTGATGACCAGGCGGTCCCCCGTCTTCTCGATGAGGGATAAGAGGCGCTTCAATGTCTCTTCTTTCATAGGCAGATGCGCTAAGTGGCGACACTGTAGCGCATCGCGCGCGCTTGTCAATGAAAACGCCCCCTAGGATGGAGGGGGCGGGGACGGACGGAACAGATCCGACACGAAGAGCAGGGTTTCCGCGGCGATGGCCAGCGGAGCGACGACGACGAAGGCCGACAGGACCAGCGTGCCGACGACGATGCAAGACGCGGCCGTGAGCGCGATTTCGAGTACGAGCCCGATGAAGAACGCGAGACTGCCCACTTTCCCTCCTCGCGGAGGAGGATACGGCGAAAACGGCCGGAGCGTCAATGCCGCTTGCGGGCACGGGTCCCTTCAGCTAGGTTGAGAGAAGCTCCTTGAAAGGCAGGTCACGATGAGAGAGAAAAGGCTTTTCCTGCAGTGGACCGCGATGGCGAGCCTGATCGTCGTCGGGGCCTTCTTCGCTCACCGCCTCGGCTGGTTCGACCTCCTCTACGAGGGCGACGCCACGCGTTTGAGCTTCGTCGCGCTCGCGGTCTTCGCCGTCAGCAGCCTCTGGTGCGGCCTCCTCACCTGGAGGCTCGACGCGATCCGCCGCGAAGGCCTCGCGGAGAACGAATCGAACGCCTATCTGCTCAAGCGGCTGAAGATCCGCCTGGGCCACGGCTGGCACGCGGTCAACGCCTGCGTCGAGATCGGACTGCTCGGCACCGTCTTCGGCCTCTACATGATGCTGAACGGCGACACGCCCGCGGGCGGCGACGGCACCGAAGCCGCCAAGGCCTTCGTCGCGCAGATCAAGGCCGGCATGGCCACGGCGTTCCTCACGACGCTGGTCGGCGGCATCTGCGGCATCCTGCTGGGCCTCCAGGCCCACCTGCTGTCGCAGGCGATCGAGGAGACGGAGCTGTGAAGCGCCCGGGCATCTTCGCCAAGGTCATGTTCATGGACGTGATCTTCAACATGCTCGTCGGCGTCCTGGCGATCGTCATGCTCCTCAAGGTCGAGCCGCCCCGCGACGAGCGGAAGAAGGCGAGCCTCGAGACCGACGGCCTCTACGCGATCGTCGCGACCTGGCCGAACGAGGCCAACGACGATGTCGACCTCTATGTGCAGGACCCTTCGGGGAACCTCGTCTTCTTCGGCCGCACGATGGCCGAGCTGATGCACCTGGAGTACGACGATCGCGGAGATCTCGGCGACCGCGCCATGACCTCCACCGGCGAGGCGAAGTTCGACATGAACCGCGAACGCGCCATCATCCGCGAGGGCATGGCCGGCGAGTATGTCGTCAATGTCCACATGTACGCCAAGCGCCATCCGTCGCCGACCAAGGTGACGATCGCGCTCTACCGGCTGAAAGGCGACGACACCGAGCTGCTCGCCAAGGAGCGCACGCTCGTGCGCGCGCAGGACGAGGCGACCGCCTTCCGCTTCACGCTCACCGCCGACGGCGAGCTGACGGGCTCCAACGAGCTTCCGATCAGCCTGACCGGCGCGGCTTCCGGCGGCGGCGCCCAGCAGGGAGGGATGTCCTTCCCGGGAGGCATCGTGCCATGACGACCGGCATCTCCATCGCCATCCCCATCGGGTTCCTGATCCTGGCGGGCCTGCTCGCCTGGTACCTGGCGCACGCCAAGGGCCGATGGGCGCTCAAGGCCTTCCTGACGGTCTTCGTGGCCTTCTACAGCCTCGAGGTCTGGAACGCGCTCGACAGCTATCTCGGCTGGGCGGCGCGCGAACCGATGCCGCAGAGGGCGCTGCTCGTCTCGGCCATGGTGCGCGAACCGAACCCCGCCAAGCGCGACGACGGCGCGATCTTCCTCTGGGTCGTGCCGCTGGCGCAGGACGAACCCGGACCCTTCGCCTACGAACCGATCTCCGGCGAACCTCGCGCCTACCGCCTTCCCTACTCGCGCGCCATGCACGAGCAGACGGCCGCCGCGATGCAGGCGATGCGGAAGAGCGGCCGCCCGGTCCTGATCGAGCGCCAGGGACTCCCCGGCGAACGCGAAGGACGGGACGGCACCGACGGCGATCGCAGCACCTTCAACGACGAGGACGGCGATACAGGCTTCCGCATGCGGGAGCTGCCGCCGCCGTCGCTGCCGGAGAAGACTCCGCGCTGAACGCGAAACCCCGCTCATGTGAGCGGGGTTTTTTCCTTCAACGAAAATGCTTCAGCACGAAAAGACGCCCCGTACGAGGCGTCTTTTTCGGAAGTCTTACTTCTTCCCCTTGCCTTCCAGGATGGCCATCTCGACGTTCTTCGGGACCTCTTCGTAGTGGTCGAAGGTCATCGAGTAGGACGCGCGTC
>DYFX01000053.1 GCA_020724945.1 Candidatus Paceibacter sp. | reverse complement strand
GAAAAATTCCCCACCCATGCGGATGAGGAATTTTTGGTAGCGGGAGAGGGGGTCGAACCCTCGACCTTGGGCTTATGAGTCCCACGCTCTAACCAACTGAGCTACCCCGCCACGGGGGTCGTACCGGCAAAATGCTACCAAAAACGGTGCGGCTTGGCAAGGGGCTGGGCTTGACCGATTGCCGATGACCTGATAAGAGGAAGGGTCCGACGACGGACGCCCATCGCCTGATGAGGAGGCAGACATGGCCAAGAAAACGCGTTCTTTCGCGACCCCCGCCAAGCGCGGCGCTCGCGCCACGAAACGCCGGCGATCGACCGCGACGCCGGGCGCGAGCGAAGCCCGCGCGGCGAAAACCCTGTCCCTCCTCGACGAGGAGGAGAAGCCTGACGCGGACGACGACCGGGAGGACACTCCCTTCATCGAGGCTAAGCCTGCACGACGCGACAGCGAGGGCGGGGCGGAATCGGGCGTCAGCCCCTTCGGCCGCTACCTCCGCGAACTGCAGAAGGGCCCGACCCTGCTCACGCCCGCCGAAGAGATCGAGCTCGGACGACGCATGGCGGCCCGCGCGGTCCGCATCGTCGTCGTGCGCCTCGCCGAAGCCGAGCGGCTCCTGAAGAGCCGCGGTCGGAAGAAGGCGTCGACGGAGGACCGCCTCGCGGCGCAAGCCTTCATCGAAGCGTTCAATCCGAAAGGGCTGAAGGGGCGGCGCCTCGAGACCGCGCTGACCGGCATCTACTTCGGTCCGAGCTCGCCGGAAAAGGACTCGATGATCCGGTTCCTCAAGGAAGACCCCGAAGGTTCCGGCATCGTGCGCATCCTGGTCGAGGCGAACCTGCGCCTGGTGGTCAATGTGGCCAAACGGTTCGTCGGCCTGCTCCCCCTGCCGGACCTCGTGCAGGAAGGCAACATCGGGCTGATGCACGCCGTGCCGCTCTTCGACTACCGCCGAGGCTTCCGCTTTTCGACCTATGTCACCTGGTGGATCCGCCACGCCATCGGACGCGCGATCGCCGACAAGGGACGCACGATCCGTCTGCCGGTCCACCTGCTCGACGCGGGACATCAGATCGGCAAGAAGCGCTCCGAGATGGCGGCCGAGCTCGGCCGGGAACCGACCGACGAAGACCTGGCGAAGGCCATGGGCGTCGACGCGGAGAAGATCGGGAAGATGCGCGTGTGGACGCAATCGCCCGTCTCGATCGACGAGCCGATCAGCTCGGAACGCGACGATCCGCTCGGAGACTTCCTCGCCGTCGAGGCCGAGGAACCCCTGCCGTGGACGCCGCTCATCCCCGACAAGGGACACCTGCTCCTTGAGGAGGAGTTCCGGAAGCTGAAACCCATGGAGCAGGATGTCCTGCGCCTGCGCTTCGGCCTCACCGACGACGAACTGACCCTCCGGGAAATCGGCGACAAGTACGGCTTGAGCCGCGAACGCATCCGGCAGCTGCAGGAGGCCGGCCTCGCGAAGCTCCGCCGTTCCATGCGCCTCAAGCTCGACACCGCCTGAACGAGGCGGTTTTTCTTTTGGCCCGACGATAGCCCGCTTGACGCCGCGGGCGTCCTGGGGTAGGGTACGCATATCCCGACGCGGGATAGAGCAGTTGGCAGCTCGCGAGGCCCATAACCTCGAGGTCGCGGGTTCGAGTCCCGCTCCCGCAACCAAAAGACCCCCATCACCTCGATGGGGGTCTTTTCGTTCCGGAATTCACTTCTTCATCTTGGCCGCTTCCTCGTAGACCTCCAGCGTCTCCCCCGCGGTCTTGTCCCAGCGGTATTCGGTGGAGCGCTCGAGGCCTCGGCGGCCGAGCTCGGCGCGTTTCAGGTCGTCTTCCAGGAGATGCTTCATCGCGAGCGAAAGCTCCGCCTCGCGGCCCGGGTCGACGAGGAGCGCGGCTCCCCTGCCGCCGATCTCCGGCAAGGCGGTGGTGTTCGAGGTGATGACGGGCACGCCGAGGTTCATCGCCTCGAGGACCGGCAGGCCGAAGCCCTCGTGCCAGCTCGGGAAGACGAACATCGTCGCGTGCGCCATGAGCGCGTGCTTCTCCTTCTCCGGCACATAGCCGAGGACGCGGACGCGCGGTCCGGCGTGGCCGAGACGCCGGTTGGCCTCCTCGACGGCGGCGAAGGCGGCTTCGGACTTCCAGCCCCGACCGCCGGCGATGACGAGCTCGGTGGCGCCGACGAGGCTCGGGTGCCGCTCCGCCAGCGACGCGTACGCGCGCACCAGGCCCTCGACATTCTTCCGCGGCTCGACGGTCCCGAGGAAGAGGATGTACGGCTTGCGGAGCTCCTTGGATGCCGGGGTCTCCCAGGATTCCGGCGGCGGCGGCTCGACGCCCTCGTGCACGACCGCGATCTTCTCCGAGGGGGCGGCGAAGACGCGCTGGATCTCGCGCTTCGTGAAATGCGATACGGCGACGATCTTGGTGGCGTTGCGGACGCTGGCGGGGACGACGAAGCGGCGCGAGAAGAACTGGCCGCCGGGGAACCACTCCGGATGGGAGTAGATGGCGAGGTCGTGGACGGTGATCACGCTGCGTCCGCGATAGGCCATCGGCAGGCTGCCGGTGGTGCCGTGGTAGATGTCGGCCTTCTCGCGGTCGATGGCGGCCGAGACATAGCGATGCGAATAGGCGTACGGGAGGATCCGCTTGAAACGCGAAAGCGGCAGGACGCGGGCTTCGGCGTTGCGCGCGGAACCGATGATGTCCCCGATGGTGCCGCGCGTGGCGCGTTCGTCGAAGAAGAGCGCGTAGCGGTTCTCCTCGTCGATGCGCAGGAGGTGGCGGACGAGAAAACGGGCGTAGTGGCCGATGCCGGCCATCTCCCCCTTTTCCGGACTCACGATGGGCCGGCAATCGATCGCGATCCTCATACGCCTCCTATTCTAGCACGACTCACCAGACGAATGTCTTGAATCCCCAAAAGAGCAGGGATTTCGCGTCCTGGAAGCGGTCGGCCGACGACGCGCTGCCGAGCGTGACGGCGATGACATCGGCGGGCCCGTTCGCGGCGCGCAGGACCAGCGTGTAGCCGGCCTCGTCGGTATACCCCGTCTTGCCGCCGACGACGGTGAATTCCCCTTCGTTCAGGAAGCTCTGCAGGAGCGCGTTGGTGGCGGTGACGCGGCGGTCGGCGCCGGCGCCGGTGCGGACGACGAGTTCGGTGCGGACGAGGGCCTCGCGGATCTCCGGGCGCTCCAGCGCGGCATAGGCCAGGCGAGCGACATCGAGCGCGCTCGAGGTGTTTTCCGGAAGGTACCCGGCCGGATCCGCGAAGGTCGTGTGGAAGAGCCCGAGCTCGCGCGCCTTGGAGTTCATCTTGGCCACGAAATCCGCGCGGCTGACGCCGAGGGAGCGGGAAAGCGCGAGCGCGGCGTTGTTGGCCGAACCGACGAGCATCGTCTCGAAGGCGTCTTCGGCGGAGAGCGTGTCGCCGACGCGGAGGTACTGGATGCCCTCCATGGCGTTGTCGCCGGCGACGATGGTCACGCGCTTCTCGCGATCGTACTCCATGTCCAGGATGACCATCGCGGACATCAGCTTGGTGATGGAGGCGATCGGCACGATGCGGTCGTCGCCCTGCGAGAAGAGCACTTCGCCGCTCTTCGTGTCGACGAGCGCGGCCGACGGCGCCGTGAGCTTGACGCCGAGGCTGGCCGGGTCGATCTTGCGCGGGCCGGCGACGCGCGTCTCGGCAGGCGCCGGAGCGGCCTCATGGGAGCCCGCGGCGAGCGACACGCGCGGAGGGCGAAGAAGATCGGTCCTGCCGGTGACGCCGGAGAGGACGGAGACGATCAGGAGATGCAGCAAAAAGCTCGCCATACTCACGCGGCGTCCGCGGGCGCGTCGGGCGAGGGGCTCTCGGCGGCGGGCGCCGCCTTGGCGGCGTTCGCTTCGAGGAGCTTCTGGAGGTTCTCGTCGCTCCTCAAGTTCTCGTACTCGGGAAGCTCCGACATCTGGCGGATGCCGAGATAGCGCAGGAAATCGAAGGTGACGCGGTAGGTCGCCGGCGCGGACGGATCGTCCGTCCTGCCGCCTTCCGTCTCGACGAGGCCGCGGATCATCAGGTTGCGCAGGATGAGGCTGCAGTTCACGCCGCGGATCTGTTCGAGTTCCGCCTTGGTGAGCGGTCCGCGATAGCCGACGATGGTGAGCGTCTCGAGCGCGGGGCGCGTGAGTTCGCCGAACGACTCGTCCTTCAGGAACGCCTTCACCATCTCGGCGTTGTCCGGCGCGGTGGCGAGCTGGACCTCGTCGCCGTTGCGCAGCAGCATCACGCCGGAACCTTCGCGCGCGTCATATTCCGCGGCGAGCGCCTCGAGGGCTTCCTCGACCTCCTTCTTGGAGTGCCCGGACGCCTCGGCGAGCCGCTTCGCGGAGAGCGGGCGGCTGGAGACGAAGAGGAGGGATTCGATTTCGGATTTGACGCTCATACCTTTTCCAGATGGATTTCGCTGAAGTGATCGCCTTGCTTCACCGTCACATGCCGCTGCTTGACCATCTCGAGGAGGGCGAGGAAGGAGACGATGATCTCGGCGCGCGTGGCGGCGTCGCGGAGCACATGATGGAAGCTGACCTTGGAGTGCTTGCGGATGAGGTCGTGGATGTTCCGGATCTTCTCGTGGATGGAGACCGTCTTCTCGATGACGCCTTCGGGCGCCTTCACCACGGGGATCAGGCGCTTGAGCACCTCGCGGAAGAGTTCGGCCATCTTGTCCCCCGTGAAGTCCTTGGGCGGGGCGAAGCCGAGCGCGGAGACCGGCGGCTTCTCGCGGACATAGACATGCCGCTTGGCGGCGAGCATCGCCTGGACCTTCTTGGCCGCCTCGACATACTCCTTGTACATCCGGAGCCGCCGTTCGAGATCGCCCTCCTCTTCCTCGTCGCCCCACTGGAGCAGTGGGAGCAGCATCTTGGACTTGAGGTAGAGCAGGCGGGCGGCCACGACCAGGAAGTCGGCGAGTTCTTCGGCGGGGATCTCCGGCAGCTTCTTGAGGTGCTCGATGTACTGGTCGGTGACCTTCACGAGCGCCACCTGCGTGATATCAAGCTCCTCCCGCTCGATCAGTTTGAGCAGGAGGTCGAGAGGGCCTTCGAATTTCTCGATCTTGATCTCGTACATCGTCCGGAGCGGTCCTAGGCCTTCTTTTTCTTCGCGGCCTTCTTGAGGGCCTTCTTGGCCTTCTTCACCGTCTTCTTGCCGGCCTTCTTGGCTTTCTTGATGACCTTCTGGAGCTTGAGCTTGGCCTTGTCGCCGAACTGCCCGAGCGTCATGTGTTCGATGTCGCGGAGGTCCTTGACCTTCACGCGGAGCGCCTCGGTATGCGCGCCGGCCGAGACCAGCGCTTTCTGCGTCTTGAGGAGCGCCTTGTCCATCAGCACCTCCAGCTTGTGGTAGCCGCCGAACGGCGTGATGGCGCCGGGCTCGACGCCGAGCTTCTTCAGGTTCTTCTCGAGCGCCATCTCGACCTTCTTGGCCTTGAGCGCCTTCTTGATCTTCTGGAAGTTCGCGCGGTACGAAGCCGGGATCACCAGGATGTAGTGCTTCCCTTTCTTGTCGGCCTTGGCCTCGACCTTCGGCAGCTCGACCTTCACGAGGAGGGTCTTGGCGATGCCATCGAGCTTCTCGCCGAGCGTCTGCGCCAGGTCATAGGCGGTGTAGACCTTCTTATGCGGGACGATCTCGTACTTGATCTCGGCCTTATCGAGATATTTGAGGAGAGGCTTGGCGACGGCCATATGAAGTTTGTCACCCCGAGCGAAGCCGAGGGGTCTATTTAACAGCTTAATCTTAGCCCTTTTTCTCCTTCGGAGCGAGCGCGAGGATGTGGGCTTCCTGGAGCTGGGCCTCGGGCATGACATCGGGAGCTCCCATCATCGGATCGCGGGCGTCGCCGGTCTTCGGGAAGGTGATGACTTCGCGGATGTTCGGTTCGGAGGCGAGGAGCATGACGATGCGGTCGATGCCGGGAGCGATGCCGCCGTGCGGGGGCGCGCCGAACTCGAAGGCCTCGAGCATGTGGCCGAAGCGCGATTCGATCTCCTCCTGGGCGAGGCCGAGGATCTCGAAGATGCGGTTCTGCATGGCGCGGTCGTGGATACGGATGGAACCGCCGCCGATCTCGTAGCCGTTCAGGACGATGTCATACGCCTTGGCGATGACCTTCTCCGGCGCGGTCTCGAGGAGCTCCTTCTGGTCGTCGCGCGGGGCGGTGAAGGGGTGGTGCGCGGAGACGAGGCGGTTCTCGGATTCCGATTTCTCGAAGAGCGGGAAATCGACGACCCAGCAGAAGGCCAGCTCGTTCGGGTCTTCCTTGTTCTCGCGGAGGTCGGGCTTGTCGGAACCGTATTTCGCGAGCGCCTCGGCGTACGGGATGCGCGGGAAGGGCTTCCGCTGGATCTTCTTCTCCGGCGCGCAGGTCTCGACGAGCTTGATCAGCATCTCCTCGACGAGCGCGATGACATCCTCCTCCTCGACGAAGGACATCTCCATATCGAGCTGGGTGAACTCCGGCTGGCGGTCGCCGCGCTGGTCCTCGTCACGGAAGCAGCGCGCCACCTGGAAGTAGCGCTCCATGCCGGAGACCATGAGGAGCTGCTTGAACTGCTGGGGCGACTGCGGAAGCACGTAGAACTTGCCGGCGTGGAGCCGCGACGGGACGAGGTATTCGCGGGAGCCCTCCGGCGTGCCCTTGGTGAGGATGGGCGTCTCGATCTCGAAGAAGTTCTTCTCCGTCAGGAAGTCGCGGAAGAACTTGGTGACCTTGTGGCGCAGTTCGATGTTCTTGCGCATGCGCTCGGTGCGGAGGTCGAGG
>DYFX01000052.1:753-7393 GCA_020724945.1 Candidatus Paceibacter sp. | reverse complement strand
CATTGCCGTACATCGGGTGGCGTCTCCAGCTCGGTCGCATGTCGTGCTCCTTGGGGAAAGTGCTGGCGCAAGACTATCGGTTCGCGCGGCGCGCGTCAACGGACGATTGTCCTGTCCGGGCGCGCGCGGTATGATTCGGCAGGAATATGACCGTGCTCCGCGCCCGACTCGCCCATCTCCGCGTCGCCCTCCGGCAGGCCTTCTCGGCGCCGTCGGGCTGGATCGCCGCCGTCATCGGCGCGCTCTTCGTCGTGCTGCTCACGGTCGCGCTCCCGAACCTGAAGCTGCTGGGTTTCACGCTCGGCGCGCCGGAGTTCGGTCCGGCCCTCAAGCTGCGCACGGTGTTCGAAGTGCTCTGGAACGGCCGTCTGGCCTATACGCATCCCGGCGGATGGGTCGCCCTTCCGCTCGCCGCGCTCTTCGGATTGAACGCCGCGCTGATCTTCCATTACATGCGCGACCAGGTGCGCGTGAACCGCACCGCCGGCGCGAGCGCGTTCGGCGTCGTCATCGGATTGCTCGGCGTCGGCTGCGCGGCCTGCGGCTCCGTGCTCCTCACGAGCATCCTCGGCGTCGGCGCCATCGCCGCCCTGCCGTTCGGCGGCCAGGAATTCGCCTGGATCGGCCTGCTCATCATCGTCATCTCGACCTTCAACATCGCCGAGAAGATCGCCGACCCCGCCGCCTGCAGGATCCCCGCGAAAACGAAGTGAACGACGCGCGAAAGGGTTGACAAGATCCTTTTTTCGTGCTATGCTGTCCGGTCAACATCCCGAACCCCACACCGGCTCCTACGGGAGCCCCACCGAAAGAAGATCCTTGATGAAGCAGACCGTCGCCCTCAAGCTCCGCGCCGCGTTCCGTTCCGAGATCGAGCAGTTCCTCTCGTTCATCGAGAAGACTTCCAAGCAGCCCGGCGGCACCGGCATCCGCGAGGGCATCGTCGACAACCCGTTCTGGGACGCTTGGAACCAGTGGAAGGGCCGCATGATCGGCATGGAGCGCCTGCTCCTCACCGCCGGCGTGCGCCGCGCCACCATCGAGAGGGAGAAGCTCGTCCTGCCGGAGAAGCTCCGCTCGTTCACCCTCAACCACCACGCCTGAATCCCGCCTCCGTCGACGACCCGGCCTCTCATGGTCGGGTTTCTCGCATCAGGCCGCGGACGCGTCGCGGCCGTCCGGGAAAAAAGAAAAACGACCGACGCGTGCTGCGCCGGTCTTTTCGCGTTCAGCGTCCGGACAGGAGCGTCTGGACGCGGTTCAGCTCGTCGAGCGTCAGCGCGTCGTAGCGCTGGCGGGCCGAGGAGTGGCTGATCGGGTAGGCGCGCTTCGGCGGCTCGAAGGTGAGCTTGGCCTTCACGAAGTGCGGCGTGATGTCGTCGCTCTGGAGCTTCGCGAGCAGGCCGTCGAACGACGGCGCCTCGCAGACCGTCACCGACGGCACGCCGGCCTCTCCGGTCAGGAGCACGCAGACATAGGCGGAGTACTCCGAATCGTGTCCGGTCTTGGGGTCGATGACGATCGCCCGCCCGATGAACTTCCGCGTCGTTTCCTGTGTCACGGTTCCCTCCTGCCCGGCAGTAGAGCATCCGGCGTCCGCGCGGTCAAGCCTTCGGCCGCGGCCACTCCAGGATCTCGCCCGCGCGCAGTTCCATCGGGTCCGCTCTCCGGAGCGCCATGATCTGCGCGCGCGTGAGGATCGGGACATGCGGGACCTCCGACAGGTGCGTGGGCACCTCCCAGACATCGTCCTCGCGCGTCATCCAGCCGAGGCGGTCGAAGCGCGAGAGATCGACCGGCATCGAATACGAGCGCAGCGTCTTCTTGCCGGTCTCCTGCGAGGAGTATTCGTGGAAGTACGACATCACGAGCTCGCGGAGCGTGCGGTAGACCGGTTCGCGGTATCGGAGCACCGAGTGGTTCGTCTTCGAGATCGCGCCCCAATGGCCGCGCTCCTTGAAGACCGCGATGACATGATCGCAGTCGTCGGGCGTGCCCATCATGTCGACCACGAGCGGCTTCCCGCCGTGGAAGCGCAGCGCGAGCGCGGCCAGCATCGCGCCCTCCATGCAGTGCGCGCGCCGCTCGCGGAGGACGCGGCGCGGCGAGAGGCAGGTGTCGCCCTCGGGCTCGTGGTTGGTCGGCGTGGCGTTCAGGAATTCCTGGATCTTCCACGGGCGATCGAGCCCGCGGAGGATCCTGCGTTCGTCGCGCGTGAGGTCGGCGAACGGCATGTCAGGGGAAGACGGACTTGAAGACCGCGTCGGCATCGATCTCCGAGATGCGGTGGTCCTCGCGCAGGCGGCGCAGGGCCTTCTTCAGTTCCTCGGGACCGACGCGATCGTCGCCGCCGCGCGCCAGCCCTTCGAGCGTCTCGCGCACGAGCGCCCGCTGGCCGTCGTCGAGGCTGCGGACGCCGTAGACGAGCTTCTTGATCTCCTCGCGGGTGAGGCGGATGGGGGAGGACATACGCGGAAAGTATAGCACGCGGCCGCCGCAGCCCGGTCGCGGAGGCCGGACGGCTTGACAATCAGAAGGATTTCAGCTAAGAATCGCGCGTTAACGGAAGTCCGTTGACGCGGTCCTTCCAACCCGTTCGGAAGAAAGAAAGAGAGGAAACGATGAGGAAATCAGGGTTCCGCCTGGCTGTCCTTGCCGCGGCGCTGGCGCTCTTCGCGCCGGCGTCCGCCTGGGCCTTCGACTGCGACCGCACGGTCGTGGACGAGGCCGGAGCGTTCGGCGACGGGGAGATGATCTCCGTCGAGAACGCCGCCGCCGCGCTCGCGCGCCAAGGCGCCGAGGTGCGCGTCCGTACCGTGCGGGATTTCGGCGGTCCCGGCTACGCCAGCCTCGACGCCTACAAGGCCGCCGCGATGCGGTTCTGCCCGTCGTGGCAGGCCGCCGACAATCCCGTCGAAGGGATGAGGAACAACCTGATCGTCTTCATGGTGTCGTACGGCAGCCAGCGCGGCGCCGGTCTCTACTACGGGGACCAGTGGCGCGCCAAGCTCGACGCGGAATGGCCAGCGCTGCTCGGCAGCCAGGTCGTCCCGCGCCTGCGCGACGGCAGGAACGGCGAGGCCTTCGTCACCGCGATGAACGGCGTCGCCGGGCTCATCAAGCCCGCGCCCGCGCGCGGGAACGGGCCCGTCGTCGTGAAGCACGAGGCGCCGACCGACCTCACCGGACTCTGGTGGGTGCTCGGCGCGATCGTCCTCGTCGGCGCCTGCGTCCTGATCTTCCTCATGCTGCGTTCCCGGAAACGGGAGCGCGAGCGGAGGCAGGCCGCCCAAGCGCACGCCAAGGACATCAAGGCGCGCTGCGCCGCGAAGATCGCGGAGTTCGACGACGCCTCCGTGGCGGTGCTCGAAGCCGAGGTCAACCGCGCGGCGGAGAGCGCGTCCGACGAGGACGCCAAGCCGCTGCGCGAAGGTTTCGCGGAGATGCGGAAGCTCCTGGACGCGGCCACCGGCCAGTTCGCCGAGCTGACGACCTCGAAGAACGATCCGTCGTTCGACGACTATGCCGCCGAGACCTACGCGAAGATCGCCGCGTCCTTCCAGGATGCGCTCGACACGCTCCGCAAGGCCGAAGCCGCCCGCGAGGCGGTGAAGGCCGGCGCGTCCGCGCTCGCGCGGACCATCGCCGCCGCGCCCGCCAAGATCGCGTCCGCGAATGCCGCGCTCGAGGCCGCCGAGGCCCGCCGCAAGGCCGTGCAGGACAAGGGCTTCAAGACGCCCGACTCCGACGCGCTGATCGGACAGGCCGCTTCATCGCTCGACGCCGCCGCGAACGACCTGTCCCGAAAGCGCTTCGGCGCCTGCGTCGAGGCGGCCGCGAAGGCGGAGAAGCTCGCCGGCGACGCCGCGCTCTCGGCCGAGGAGATGCCCAAGCGCTTCGAGGCCTGCAACAAGGCCGTCGCCGCGCTCGGGAGGCGCATCGAGGCGTCGCGCGCGTCCATCGAGGCCGCGCGCCCCGTCTTCGCCGCCATCCAGGGCGAGTATGCGGAGTCCTGCTGGGACACCATCAACCGCAACGGCAGCACGGCGGAGCACGAGACGGAGGACGCCCAGGGCTCGGCCGACGCCGCCGCCGAAAGCGCGACGATGGAGGTCCAGGACTGGGACGGCGCCAAGGCCTATGTCGACGGAGCGAACGCTTCGCTCGAACGCGCCGAGTCGCTCATCCGTTCGATCCACGCCCTCAAGGCCAACCTCGAGACCGCCCGGCGCGACGCGCCCGGCGAGATCGGAGAGGCCGAGAAGGACATCCTCGCGGCCCGCGTGTTCATCGCGGCGCACGACGCCGACCTGCGCGAGGCGATCGAGACCGATCTCGACGCCGTCGAGAAGCGTCTGGACGGCGCCCGCGCCGAGCTGGGCAAGGACAAGCCGGACTACCTCGAGGTCATCGAAGCGGCCAAGGCGGCCAACGCCGCGGCCGACAAGATCCTCGCGAACGCCCGCACCGAGCTCGAGGCCATGCAGGCCAAGCGCGCCCGCGCGAAGAGCGCGAAGCGCGACGCCGCCTCCGCGATCTCCAAGACCGCGGAGTACATCGAGGACCACGCGTCCGATGTCGGCGTGGGGGCGCGCAACGAGCTCGCTTCCGCCCGCCGCCAGCTCGAGCGCGTCGGTTCCGTCGAGTCCGCCGTCGCCGTCCGCAAGGACGACGACATCGCGCTCGCCGCTTCCGTCGCCGCGCTCGACGCCATCGTCAAGGACGCCGACGGCGCCAAGCGGACCGCCGAAGCCGCCCTCAAGGCGGCCAAGGCCGACGAGCGCCGCGCCGAAGACGCCCGCGAGGCGGAGCGTGCCCGCCGGAGGGCCGCGGAAGCGGCTCGTCGCGCCGAAGAGGCGCGCCGCGACGCCGAGCGCCGCTCGCGCTCGTCGTCGTCCCCGAGCTTCCCGTCGTTCCCCAAGATCGGCGGCGGCTCGTCCGGACGCTCGTCCGGTGGAGGCGGAGGTTCCGTCTCCATCGGCCGCTCGTCGTCCGGCGGAGGCGGCTCCGTCGGCTGGTAGGCAACGAGTCACGCGACTGGCTTAGACTCATCGTGTTCCCGTCAACCGCAACGCAAGGACCAAGGAGAGACAGATGGCATCCATCATCGAGAAGATCCGGGTGTTCGTGAAGGCCAAGGCGCACAAGCTGCTCGACGCGGCCATCGACATGGACTCGCCGGAGGTGCTCAAGCAGTACATCCGCGAGTACGAGGAGGCGCTGTCCGAGATGGACTCCGCCCGCGCGACCGCCAAGGCCGATGTCAACATCGCCGTGCGCGATGTCGCCGCGCTCGAGAAGCAGGTCAAGGACACGACCCGCGACATCGAGACCCTGCTCGGGGACAACGACCCGAACAACGACCACTTCGCGCTCGACCTCGAGAACCGCCTGATGGGGTTCGAGCAGGACCTCCAGATCCAGCAGGACACCCTCGCCGCCCTGCGGCAGGCGTCCGCGAGCCTCGAGGACGTCGGCGCCAGGATGCGGGCCAAGCATCGCGAGATGACCAAGGCCCTCACCCGGCTCGCCGGCATGGACCGCGCCGCCAAGGCGCAGGAGGGCGCCGCCGCGGCGCTCAAGGCCGCCGGTTCGGTGGCCGCCGGCGTCGACGCCTCGGCGTCGGTCGACAACCTCCAGAAGCGCATCGAGCGCCGGCTGGAGGTCGCCCAGGAGACGCTCAAGCAGCAGTCCGGCGCCGTCTTCGGCGCCGACGGCGCCGCCGAGGCGGTCGCGCAGTCCGAGGCCGCCCGCCGCATCGCCGAGCGCCGCGCCAAGATCGCGGCCGCCAAGAACGGCAGCGCCCCCGTCGCCTCCGCGACGCCGGCGCCGTCGTCCTCGACCGAGACGATCTAGACTCGGCCGACTCCGCGCAGGACCTCATCCGAGGTCCTGTTTTTCTTTTCCGGAAAACGAAAAGCGCCTCTCACATCGGAGAGGCGCTTTTCTTGGTGGAGATGGCGGGATTCGCAAATGCCACTTCTTGGCTAATATTAGCCATTAAATAACACGCTCCGCTAAGGTAAGCAAAGAAATCCGACACAACGAATAGGTGGAGAAATCAACGAATCCGCATTGCTTAAGAGCGCGCGCGTCAACCGGCCGTCAACCGCGCCTCGTACTACTGATACAATATTCGCGCTCCCTACTATCGATGATGGAGCTTGGCGACCGCGAGGCCGCCGGGACATCGACGGTCAGGGAGTTGCGAATCCCTTATCGGAGAGAATCGCTCGTTTGGATATGGTGATTTGATATCATGGACACGACTATTCACATGTCCCCGACCGTATGGACTTCCGCGCGCGGCAGTTCGCTGCCCAGTTCGCGTTCGCTCTCGTAATCGGCATCGCTCAACCCGCCGTCGCTGCGGCGCAGGAACTCCAGGACGCCACCTCTGAACCAGTGGCGGAGAACGTCGTCGTTCAGCTCGAAGAGGCTCCACTCGCGGACGAGGTCGTCGCGACTGACGAATCGCTGATGGAGGAGCAGGCTTCAGAGGAAGCGGAGGAAGCCGAACTCGATCCGGAAGGCGAGTCCATGATGATGGGGGATGGCGAGGAGGAGGCTTCGACGCCGACCTCGACCATCCGCACCGTCCTGCCGCAGGCAGACGACGCCTCGGGCGCTTTGGTCTACG
>DYFX01000052.1:0-743 GCA_020724945.1 Candidatus Paceibacter sp. | reverse complement strand
GGAACGGCGTCCAGCCCGACCTCAAGCTGACCTACAGCAGCCAGGCCAACGGCGTCCTCGGCTGGCTCGGCCATGGCTGGGACATCTCGATCCCGTCGATCGAACGGACGACGAAGAAGGGCTCGGAGAAGTTCTACACGGACTCGACATTCATCTCGTCGCTCACCGGCGAGCTCGCGATGTCGGCGAGTGGCACATACGTCTCGCGCTACGAGGCTGGTGACTTCGTAGCGTACGCGTTCAACGGCACGTCGTGGACCGCGAAGGACAAGAAGGGGACAACGTACCTCTTCGGCCCCACCGCCGGCTCGCGCATGGATGCTTCGGGCACGAACAGCTGGATTGTCCGCTGGCTGCTCGCCGAAGTCCGCGACACGAACGACAACTACGTCAAGTACGAGTATTACAAAGACGCGGGGCAAATCTATCCGTCGAAGATCACCTATACGGGCCACGGTTCGACGGACGGTCCGTTCGAGATCGAGTTCGTGCTCGAGGGCCGACCGGATCAGCCAGTGCAATATCGTGGCGGCTTCAGCGTCTCCACGAACCATCGGCTCGACGAGATTCTGGTGAAGGTGAACGGCACGTGGACACGGAAGTATGGCCTCGGGTACGCAGCCGGCGACGGCGGATACCGCACCCTCCTCGAGACGATCACCGAGACGGGGCGTGACGAACTAACGAGCATCACGACAACGCTACCGGCACAAGATCACGACTATCAGACAAGCACGGCCGGG
>DYFX01000051.1:5669-7487 GCA_020724945.1 Candidatus Paceibacter sp. | reverse complement strand
GATCTTGGCGCGGCGAAGCTCGCCCGCGACCTGTTCCAGGAACTTGCGCGAAGCCCCGGTCTTCTTGGACACCGCCTCAAGCGAAACCAGCTCCCCCGGATGGAGAGCGAGTTCAGACGCGAGGAGCAGGCCGAGCTCGGCCTTGCGGGTGACCTTGAGGAGGGATTTCATCTCAATTCCTAGTATATCACTGGGAATTGATACCATGCCCCCGGAATAAGGTCAAGGGAGGCTTGACACCCCGACCTTCCCGTGGCACCCTGCCCCCGTCCACCGCACCTTGGCACCATGCACAGAGAGGAACCGTCATGCCCATTCCGACCGCTACCGCCGTCTGGGATCGCACTTCGACCGGCCGCGAAGGCATGAGCAAGCGCGCCTTCGCGATGCTGCTCACCTTCTGGACCGCCTTCGGCATCGCCGCCAGCGCCGTCGGCGCGGTCGTCAGCTACGGCTGGCAGCCGAGCTGGCTGCTCATCATCGGCACGCTGGTCGCCAGCATCGCCGGCGTCATCATCGCCCTGAAGAGCGACAACCCCGTGTTCTCGTTCCTCGGCTACATGATGATCACGATCCCCTTCGGGCTCCTGCTCGGACCGGTCGTCGCGCTCTACACCACGGCCAGCGTCATCAAGATCCTGTTCGTCACGACCGGCATGGTCGTCGGGCTCGGCATCGTCGGCGCCGTCTGGCCGCGCTCGCTCGAGTCGTGGGGCGCCTGGCTCTTCGGAGCCCTGCTCATCCTGCTGCTCGGCTCGGTCGTGACGATGATCGCCGGCGCCTTCGGGGTGCCGGTGCAGGGCGCGATGCGCCTCTGGGACTGGGTCGGCGTCGGCCTCTTCTCGGCCTATGTCATCTACGACCTCAACCGCGCCATGCGCGTCGAGCGCACGCACGACAACGCCATCGACTGCGCGGTCGCCGTCTACCTCGACTTCGCCAACCTCTTCATCCGCCTCTTGAGCCTCTTCGGGGCAAGGAAGGACTGAACGCGAAACCCCGACATCGTCGGGGTTTTTTCATTCATCCGATCAGGTCGCGTTCGCGGAGCTCGGATCGGAGGTCGCCGACCGCCTTTTGGACCGTCCTGTCCGTATGGTCCATCAGCTCATGTCGCAGGGTGCCGAGCCCCTTTCCGAGCTTCTCGTCCCAGCGCCGGTCCATTTCTTCGAACCTCCGGTCTACGGCCTCGAAACCGTCCCGAACCGCTTCAAGCACCGGTTCGAGCTTCTTATCGACTTTTTCTTCCACGATGACGCCGATCGCCTGGAGATCGCTGTCGGAAAGCATGCGCATAGCAGGTTAAGGATACGCCTGCGTCCTGCCCGAAGTCGATTCCGGATGTCAATTCCCGCTTCGGCGGGGTTACGCAGGACTAGCCGGCGTAGTGCGAATGCGCGTTCGGCTGTCCGTGCACATGCTCGTGCCCTGCATCCCCCGGCCTCACCAAAAGGACCGCGAGCGCCGTCGTGAGCGGCACGGCCATGATGAGGCCGAGCGATCCGACGATGGTCCGCACGATCTCCGTCGCGACCGTCTCGCTGTTGAGCGCCACGAGCGCCGGCGTCCGCTCGCTGACGAAGACGAGGAGGAGCGGCAAGGCGCTGCCGGTGTAGGCCAGGGCCAGCGTGTTCACGAGCGCGCCGACATGCTCCTTGCCGACGCGGAGGGCGCGGCGGTAGATCTCGGCGTTCGTGAGGCGCTCGCCGACGGACTTCAGCTCCGCCACGACCGACGCCTGCGTGATGGCGATGTCGTCGAGGATACCGAGGATGCCGATGATGATGCCGCCGAGCAGCAGGCCGCGCGCGTCGAGCG
>DYFX01000051.1:0-5659 GCA_020724945.1 Candidatus Paceibacter sp. | reverse complement strand
GCGTCACTCGCGCGCCAGATCCTTCAGCTCGTACAGCAGCGCGAGCGCGTCGCGCGGGGCGAGCGCGTCGAGCGCGCCGCGGAGCGAGTTGTTCAGATAGACCGCCTCCTCCGACGAGAAACCCGTGAGTTCCGCCGCGCGCACCGCCAGGCTCGCCAGGATGCCCGTGAGCGCCACGGTCGAGACCGTGCCGAGGAACGCGGCGTGCGTCGTACGCCTCCAGCCGTGCGTGCTGTAGAGCGCGAGGACGAGGACGATGCCGGAGACGAGCACGCTCATCAGGACCGGCGGCGCACCCTTCAGGAGCTGGGGCAGGAGCAGATAGAGGATGACGAAGAAACTTCCGACCAGGCTCGTGAGCGAGCGTGCGCCCTGCTTCCCGCCGAAGGCCATGATGACGATGGCGAAAACCGCGAAAAGACCCAGGAGCACCGGCAGGCGGTCGCGATCGATGGCCTGGAAGGTCTCCTCCCCCTCCGCATCACGCACGAATTGAAGGAAGAAGGTGTCGCCTTCGCCGATCCTCAAGTGATCGTTCACGACCTCGACCGTCTCCCCTTTCCGCGAACCGCTCAAGAGCTCCGCCCGGATGACCTGGAACGGCCGTTCGATCGTGCCTTCCGGCTGTTCCGTCTCCTGGGAGACGACATCGAGCATCCGCGCGCGCCAGATTTCGGAAACCACTTCGGACTGCGCGAGCGCGAAGCCTGCCGGCGCGAGAACGGCAGCCATGACCAGGGCGATGAAAACGGCTCGGAAACGCATATGCCACCAGTCTAACACACCTTGCCAACCGGAGGGTTTCAGGCTACAGTACCCTGCGTAATCACCCACCCAACGATGCGCATCCACCCCAAGAAGTTCCGCCGCCCCGTCGATACCGGACCGCAGTACCGCGCCAACCTGCAGATTACCGCTCCCGAGGTGCGCGTGATCGACGAGAACGGCGAGAACCTGGGCGTCCTCTCCACCGCCGAGGCGGTCGCCGCCGCCCAAGAGCGCGGCTATGACCTCGTCGAGGTCGACCCTCGCCCGGTGCCCCCGATCTGCAAGATCCTCAACCTCGGCCAGTTCAAGTACGAGCGCGAGCGCGAGGCCCGCAAGAAGAAATCCAAGGCCAAGTCGGTCGAGGTGAAGGGCATCCGTCTCTCCCCCCGCATCGGCCAGCACGACCTCGAAACCCGCCTCCGGACGGCCGAAAGCTTCCTGGAGGACGGCGATAAGGTCAAAGTCGAGATCATCCTGCGCGGCCGCGAGAAGGCCTTCGCCCACCTCGCCCGCGGGGTCATCGAGAGCTTCGTGAAGCAATTGAACGAGAAGTATCCCCTCGTCACGGAGCAGCCGATCCAGGTCCAGGGGGGCCAGTTGACAACTATCGTGGGGAAGAAGTAAGCTCCCCCGGTCGCTACATTACGCCCAAGTCCAAGTTATGAAGATGAAGACGAAAAAGTCCTTCTCGAAGCGCATCAAAGTCACCAAAAACGGCAAGATGCTCATCCGCAAGGGCGGGCAGGACCACTTCAACAGCCGGGATACCGGCACCGTCACCAAGCGGAAGCGCCGCGATTCCCACCTTTCGGAGTCGTACCGCCACACGATGAAGTCCCAGCTTCCCCATAAACCCGTCTAAATATGCCCCGCGTCAAACGAGGTAAAGTCCGCGCCCGCAAGCGCGCCCGCGTCCTCAAACGGACGAAGGGCATGATGTGGGGCCGCAAGAGCAAGATCAAGCTGGCCAAGACCGCCGCCACCAAGGCCGGCGCCTACGCCTACCGCGACCGCCGGAACAAGAAGCGCGACATGCGCTCCCTCTGGCTCATCCGCCTGAACGCCGGGCTCCGCGAGCTCGGGCTGACCTACAGCAAGTTCTCCGGCATGCTCACGAAGGCCAAGATCACGCTCGACCGCAAGGTCCTGGCCGAACTGGCCGCCAACCACCCCGCCGTCTTCAAGGCTCTGGTCGAAACGGTCACCAAGCTGGCCGCGAAATAAGCGGAAAAACGCCGAATCCAAGGAAAGTCAAGATTTGTCAAAGAGTCTTGACTTTTTTGGTCTTTCGTGCTAGACTGGCAGGTCCCTGGAAGCATGCATCGTGCCTGTATTTCCTAAGGGGCGAACGGCAAAGCGCCCTTTGAAAAGTTCCCAACCCATACCAAGGAGACCGGCAATGAGCCAGAACGAAGGCAGCGACACCTGCAGCCACTGCAAGCGCGACATCCTGTCGCACCTCTCCCACCACTCGATCGCGGCCTTCGACGGGCGGCAGATCACGATCAGCTGCCACGAGCAGCCGATCGACCCCTCGCTCGGCGTCGCCCTGCGCTATGTCCTCCTGTCCCGCAACGAGCGGACCAGGCTGGAGGAGCGCCTGGCGAAGGCCGGCGAAGATGCCACGCTCCTGAAGCAGGGCATCGAGGCGGAGCTGAAGCGCAAGTTCGAGGCGAAGGCCAAGAACGACGCCGCCGCCGAGATCGAGAAGACCCGCATCTCGCTGGTCGAAACCCACGGGGCGCTCGTGAAGGACCTGAAGCGGCAGCTGAAGGAGGCCGAAGGCCTCGCGGACCTGCTCGCGGAAGAGAAGCGCGCCATGGCCGAGAAGTCGGCCGAGGAGAAGCGCCTGCTCGCCGAGAAGCTCGCCGAGAGCGATCGGAGGTCCATCGATCTGCAGCTGCAGCTCGCCGAGACCGAGGCGCGGCTCACGACCCTGAAGGCCCGACACCAGGGCCTGAAGGATCGGAGCCTCGACATGGTCCGGATGCTCATCTCGATGGGCACCCGGGTCGCGGTCCTGGAAGAGAAGGCCGGCGTCGTCCCCAAGGTCGACCCCGAACGGATCTTCATGATCGTGATGGGCGAGGAGTACGACGACCGGGGAGTCCCCGTCGACGCGCTCCGCGACGATCCGACCCCGATCCCCCCGACGGCCCCCAAGGCCGCCCCGGAGGTCGAGGCGGCGGTTCCCGCGCCCATCCCCGTCCAGCCGACGGTCCGGACCTTCACGCTCGAGGATCGCCCGGCCGCGTCCGCCCAGCCCGCACCCGCGAGCGAGGAGGACGCTTCCGATCAGGTGATCGAGAGCGTGGATGTCGAGGCCCACGGCCACGAGCTCGAGGATGACGAGTCCGAGAGCGACGAGGCCGAGGACGACGGCGTCCAGGAGTGCAGCGTCTGCGACAAGCCGGCGACCGAGGCCCTCACCTTCACCAAGAAGGACGGGACCAAGGAGTGCTGGTACGCCTGCAACCCGAGCCTGCACGCCGACGAGTTCATGAAGCACCTGTCGGCACAGGCCAAGAACCCGCCCAAGACGGCACGCGATGTCGTCATCCTCTTCACCCCGATCGACTGACCGAAAGGAGACTGACATGGCCGAAGAGATCCACTGCGTTCCTGCCGCCCCTCCCGCCCCCCCGGCCGCCCCCGGCCCGGACGACTCCGCCGCCAAGACGATGATCGTCGACCGCGGCGGCAAGAGCAAGATGACGCTCGTCGTCGGGCTCCTGGCCTTCTTCCTCCTCGCGGGCATCGTCACCGCCGTCGCCGTGAAGCGCGGCTTCGCGATCGATGCCGGCACCGCGGCCACCGCCGCGGAGACGGCCGCTCCCGAGGAGCCGGACGACGCCGCCCCCGCGGCGCCGGCGGGCAGCATGCCCGCGGAGTGCGTCGGCGACATCGCCGACCCCCAGCTCCGCTGGTACTGCACGGAGTTCCTGCCCTTCGCCCAGAAGGCGTCGGCCGATCACGATCGGATCGACCGTCTCGAGACGGAGCGCAAGAACGACGCGCCCGGGGTCCCGATGGGCCTCTGGATCGTCGTCATCGCGATCGGCGTCCTCACGGCGTTCAACACCGTGAAGATCCTCTCCTCCGGCAAGGAGGAGAAGCCGCCGCCGGGTACGGGAACCCTCTGAACGAAAGGCCCGACAGCGCATGCTGTCGGGCCGATTTATTTACACGGGAATGCGTACCGGCGCGGTCATGAATCCCTGTTCCGGTTCTCCGCGCCGGACGATCGGTCGGGCGTCGGCCCAGGCGTAGCCGTATCGGCTCCCATCGAGCGCGTAGACGGCATAGAGCGGCCGGCCGCCGAACTCCCGGCTCAAGGCGTCGAACGCGAGGTGCCCCACGAGCGCTCCGTCGGCGGAAGCGACCGGTCGACATCGGACGGGCCGTCCGTTCCTGCCTTCGCAGATCATCGGCCGCCTTCGTCCTTCCGGCGCGGCGCGGTAGAGCGTCATGCCCGGCTCGAGTCCGGCGGAGCGCGGTTCGGGAGGCTCGAGCCCGAGCGCTTCGGCGCACGAGGCGGCGTACGCGGACGGATGGTGGAGGAGCATGTCCGAGAGCGCTTCGAGCCGGCGGCGCCGCGGCGCATCGAGGCGCGGATCGGAAGCTTCGGCCGCAAGCTTCGCGGCGGCGTCGGCGGCCGTGAGATGCGCCAGGCGCTCGGGCGCGTCCGCGAGACGGAAGACGGGAGCGGCGCGGCGACGGACCGAAACGCCTCGGTGCGGCGGCGCGATCGTTCCCCGACCGAAGGAAGCGACCGCGGCGGCGGCGCCCATGCGACGGGCCGTTTCCGCATCAAGGCCTTCCCACAGGGCGGCGCGCGCGCCGTTCAGTTCCGACAGCGCGGCGGCGAGCGCCTCCAGGCGGAGCGCGTCCGCCCGCTTCTTCATCGGTTTCCGGCGCAGCAGCGCCGCGGCGGCGGCGCCCAGTCGGAACGCCTCGCCGCGGGCGGGGGCGCGCATGGCGCGGCCCTTGAGATGGGCGGCGGCGGCGAGCGCCCGAAGCGCCGCCGTCCGACGATCCGCCCCGAGGACGCGGGCGTTGCGGACGAATGCGGCGACGAGCGGACTCGCGGCGGCGTCCCAGACGCCGGCGCCGCCCTTCTCGTGCGCCAGCGCGGCGGAAGCGGGGCCCCGCAGACGCTCATGCATCGCGGCGTGGTCCCGGACGAGGATCTCACGCGCGGCGATGAGGACGGCGGCGGCGCGGAGGGCGTCGTCGACCGGCGCGGGCGCCCGCTCCCCTTCCGGGGCATCCGCGAGACTCCCGACGGTCTCCCACGGCGTCCAAGCGCCGTCGGCGTCCAAGCGCGCGGCGGCATCGGCGCGCGTCTTCCAATCGGAAACGAGCGCGTCGAATTTCAGCTCGCGTTCCGCATCCGCTCCGCGATGACGGGAGGCGAGAAACGCGTCGGCGCGGCGGGCGATCTCCTCCTTCTGGACCTCCGTCGCCTCGAAGGCGCGGCGCGCGGCGAGAAGATCGACGAGCGCACGCGTGCCGCCGGTCCATCCCACGGGCATGAGCCGCACGAGGCGCTTGAGGCTCATAGGTGCAAGTCTCGGCGCAAGCGTTCGGCCTGCTCGAGACATTCCCGGCCGAAAGCGTCGAGCGCCTGGCGGACGCGCGCTTCGGCGTCCGGCACGCGGACATCGAAGAACGCCGCCATCTCGTCCTCATCGGCGCCTTCCTCGGCCATCGCGCGGAACTCCTTCAGGGAGTGCGGGTCGATGGCGTGCGCGAGCTCGAGCCCGACGCGCCGCTGGGCTTCGATCGTGAGGGCCGCGACCGTCTCGGCGCGTTCGTCCTCGGGCGCATGCGCGAAACCGGCCTTGGCGAGCAAGGCTTCGACATAGGCGCGGATGGGGTCGTGCGCGAA
>DYFX01000050.1 GCA_020724945.1 Candidatus Paceibacter sp. | reverse complement strand
AAGACCTTTCTACATCCCGAGCGTGACAAGGGAGGATACCTGAAACGGACGAGATTGTCAAGGGTGGTTGGCATGGGGCGAGGGAGACGGGATTGACGCATCCCGTTTTTTCGTTCATCCTCCCGCCATGCGCGTGTCCTTTGTCACGACCAATCCCGTCAAGATCGCGAGCCTGAAGCGGGTGCTGGAGGAACGGGGCGTCGGGGTCGATATCATCGATCGCGACATTCCGGAAATCCAGGCCGCGGAAGCGTACGAAGTCGCGGACGCCAAGGCGCGCGAGGCCTTTCGCCTCTTCGCTCGACCCGTCGTCGTCAACGACTTCGCCTTCCACATCAAGGCCCTGAACGGCTGGCCCGGCGCCTTCGTGAAGATGGAGACCGAACGCCTCGGCCTCGGCACCTTCTTCCGGATGCTCAAGACCCCGCAGGGACATCTCGGTTATGCCTGCCGCATGGAGAACGCCGTCGCCTACATGGACGGCGCGCTCGCGGAGCCCCGCATCTTCACCCGCTCCATCCCGGGCATCCTCTCGCCGGATGCCTACGAGGCCCTCGCGCGGAAGGAGGGCGCTTGGGTCGACAAGGTCTTCATCCCCGACGGCGAGACGCTCGCCCTCGGCCAGATGACGCCTGCGCAGTTCGAAGCCTGGCGCCGCCGCGGCGCCGTGGAAGGCTACTACCGCGACCTCGCCGACTGGATCGTCTCACGGAACGCGCCGACCGGTTGACCCCGGCCGGTTTTTCTTTTATCCTCGCAGCGGCCCTTTCGACCACGGAGGTCACATGGCGGATCCCAGGGATTGGGGCGTGCTCTACGACTGCGACGGCACGCTCATCGGGAAGATGGCCGGCGCGCTGATGCCGACCGTGAGCGACCGCGCGCTTCCGCCGGAGGCCGGCGCGGAGCTCGCCGCCCTCCGGAAGACCTACTTCGCGTATTACGCGACCGGCTCCATCACCGTGGCGCAATACCGCCACTGGCTGCTCGAGGAGCTCGCGCTGTACGCGCGGTATGCGCTCAAGCCCGACGCCTGGCGCCGCGCCCTCGGGCATGTGCGCCTGCGGCACGGCGCGGCCGAGCTCATCCGCGACCTGCACGCGTTGGGCGTCCGGCAGGCCGTCGTCTCCGCCGCCATCGCCGACTTCGTGGAGTTCGTCCTCGAGGTCAACGGCGTGCGCGGACACATCGACGCGGTCTATGCCGCCCGTATCACGCTCGGTCCTGACGGCGCCGTCGCCGGCCATGTCGACGGCACCATCGTCCACATCGGCAACAAGGGCGACCACTCGCTCGCGTTCGCCCGGCGCTTCGGCCTCGACCCGCGCCGGCTCATCGCCCTCGGCGATTCGATCGGCGACGCGACGCTTGGACACCTGCCCGAGCACCGCATCGGCGTCGCCGAGACGCACGAGGACGCGGAAATCCTCCGCAACCTCGGCGCCATGGGCGAAGTCGTCGTCATCGTCGACGGGCACATGCGCCCCGTCTCCGCCGTCATCCGCAAGAAGCTCGGCCTCCTCGATCCCTAGAGGGGGCTTTTTCGTCTCCGGACTCCGTGGACGGAAATGCGTCAGCTGACGCGAAACGGTGCAGGAGGTTTTTCTCCTCCGCGGCGGCCGTTCGGGTATACTGTTTACAAGGACCCGTTTCGGGGCTATCCTCGTCCGATATGCGCGACAAGATCGACGTCATCCTCGATTCCGTCCGGCCCGCGGTGCGTGCGCACGGCGGGGAGATCGAGGTGGTCTCGGTCGAAGGCGGCGTCGTGCGCCTGAAGTTCCGCGGCGCTTGCGGGAGCTGCGCGCTCGCGCCCGTCACGCTGAAGCTCGGCGTCGAGCCGCTCATCAAGAACGCTTTTCCGGACATCACCGCCGTGATCGCCGAATGACATGCAGGACATCGCCTATCTCGACAACGCTGCCAGCTCGCCGCCGCGCCCGGAAGCCCTCCAGGCACTGCGTTCGCACGCCGAAACGCAGTACGCCAACCCTTCCGCCATCCACGCGCTCGGACAGGCCGCGCGCAAGGAACTCGAGAAATCCCGCGGCGAGGTCGCCTCGCTGATCGGCGCGGACGCCTCCGAAGTCGTCTTCACCTCCGGCGCGACCGAAGCCAATAATCTCGCGATCCGCGGCGTCATCGAACCGCTCCTCGAAGCCGGGCGGCCCATGCACGCCGTCACGACCGCGCTCGAGCACGCCTCCGTCCTCAAGACCTTCGAGGCGCTCGAGAAACGGGGACTTTCGCTGACCGTCGTCCAGCCCGGATCCGACGGCGTCGTCCGTGCCGAGGAAATCCTGCGCGCCGTGCGGGCGGAGACGGCGCTCGTCTCCGTCATCGCCGCTTCCAACGAGGTCGGCACGCTGCAGCCGGTCGCCGAGATCGGCGCGGGGCTCAAACGGCTGCCCGCCCCGCCGCTCTTCCATGTCGATGCGGTGCAGGCCGTCGTCTCCGCCGATGTCGACATGCGTTCCGCGCACGCCGACCTCTTCACGGTCTCCGCGCATAAGATCGGAGGACCGAAAGGCGTCGGCGCGCTCGGCGTCCGCCGCGGCGTGAAGCTCGCTCCGGTCCTGACCGGCGGCGGACATGAAGGCGGCCTCCGTTCCGGCACCGAGAACGCCCTCGGCATCGCCGCCTTCGGCGCGGCCGCCGCGGCGCTCCGCGCAAAGCGTCCGTCGGAAATCCTCCGCTACGAGGAACTGCGCGCGAGGACGCTCGCCGCGCTGCCGTCGGGCGCGAAGCCCGTCATCCTCGAAGGCGTCCCCGTCGTTCCGCACATCCTTTCGATCGAATGCGTCGGCAAGGAGAACGACTGGATCGTCCTGCTCATGAGCCGCGCCGGCGTGATGATCGCCGCCGGCAGCGCCTGCAAGTCCGGCAGCCGCGAGGCGTCATCCGTCATCCGCGCGCTCGGACTCGACGATGTCCGCGCGCGTTCGGTCATCCGCGCCAGTTTCGGGCACGGGAGCGGCGAAAAAGACGCCGACGCGTTCGTCGGCGCCCTTACGGAAGCGCTCAATCGCTGATCACGGTGCCGGCGCGTCGTACGGATCCGGCAGACCTGCCGGCACATCCGGCAGCGACGCGCGCGTCTCCATGCGGAGGACGGCCTCCTCGAAGCGGCGCGTCTGCAGGTTGGCGAGCAGGTCGGGCGAAAGCTCGACCTCGACATTCCCGGTCAAGATGCCGTCGTAGGTGATGTACATGTAGCCGACGAACGCCAGGAAGCAGCCGGCGAGCAGGAGCACTCCGGCGGTGAACGCGCGGCGCATGAGCGTGAACGAGCTGGGCTTCTTCATAGTCCGCGGGGTGGCGCGACCAAGGAGCCGCGCAGGTTGATGGAAAGGAAGGACGGGCCGTCCGGAGCGCCTTCACCCGGACGCACGACCGCCGATTCGAAGATCATCAGGGTCGGCATGCGTTCGAGGTCGATGACCGTCTGCAGGACAGCCGGCGAGGGGCCGTTCAGGGTGATGTCGAAGCCGAGACGGAGCTCGTCGGCGCCCTTGCCGCCGGCGTTCACGGTCAGCAGGATGCGCTCTTCGACGCCGTTTTCGGCGGCGAGCTTCTCGACGGCGGTGATGAAATCGAGTTCCCGCCCGTCCGGAAGGAACTGCGCGCCGAGCGCACGCATCGTCTCGCGGACGTCCCGGGCTTTCTCGCCGCTCGAAAGCAGGTTCTTGCGGTTCAGGTACTGGGCTTCGAGCTCCGAGTGGGCGAGGACGATTTCCCGGGAAAGCGTCCCGATCTCCTGCATGGTCGGCAGGAACAGCAAGAGCGCGAGCGCGGCGTTGACCGCGAGTCCGGAGACGGTCAGGAAGATGACGACGCCTTTGGCGCGCGCGAGCTTCATAGGGAGGGTTCGTACGCCTTCCGCATGGCGTCCGTATCGAGGACGATCATGAACTGGAAGTTGATGTTCTCCTTCTGGAAGAGATTGGAGATCGGCGACTGGAGGGATTCCACGAACGGCGATCCGCGCATGGCTTCTTCGTAGAGCAGGAGGGCGTCGCGGTCGATGGCCGTGCCGGAGAGACGCATCGACTTCGACTTCACGTCGAAATCCATGCCGGTGACGCGGACGCCGGGCGGCGTCCGTTCCGCGATGTCGAGGAGCAGCGCCGAGGGCGAGACGGCCATCTTCTGCAAGGCTTCGACGCGGCCGATCTGCTGGTTCAGCTGGCGGATCTCGCTGTTGACCGTGATGTATTCCGACGAGAGGATCTGGCGCGTCTGCACCTGGCTCAAACCCTCGGTCAGCCGGATCTTGACGAACAGCGCGAGGACGCTCGACGCGAGCAGCAGCGCCACGAAGACGATCATCAGGCGTTCGAGCATCGCGTAGACGACGCGGGCGCGAAGCGCCTCCTTCTGTTTGGGCGAGAGGAGATTGAGGGCGATCATAGGGTCTTGCGCGCGTCCGTTTCCGGCATCAGCTGCCGCAAGGCGAGGCCGACGGCCGTGGTGGAGCTCAAGATGATTTCCGGCGGGAGCGGCGAATGGCCCGGGTCGATGTTGACCCAGGGATCCGCCCGCCGCACGGGCGTCTTGGTGAGCTCGGAGAGCAGTTCGTCCATGCGCGCCATGTTCGCTCCGCCGCCGCAGAGCACGATCTCGTCGAGCGGGCGGCCGCCGGGGAAGTGATCGCGGTAGAAGTTCACCGCGTCGATGATGCGTTCGGCCATTTCGCTCAAGAACGGCTCCATGATCGACCAGAGCCGCGTGCCGCACTTGTGGGCGTCGACGCCGCACTGCCGCTTGGTGCGTTCCGCTTCCGGCATCTCGACGGAAAGCGTCTCGGCGATGCGGCGGGTGACGACATCGCCGGAGAGCGGGATGCTGACCGTGAATTGGATGGTCCCGCGATCGTAGACGACGAAGCTCGAGCGCGACGCGCCGAAGTCGACGATGCCGATGGTCTTGCCCTCCCCGTCCTTGAGCGGCACGACGCTGCGCACGATGGCCTGGGCCTCGATCTCGAAGGCGACGGGCACCAGCCCGGCCGCCTCGAGCGCGGAGGAATAGCTGTCGACGATCTGTTTGGGCGCCGCCGCGATCGTCACATCCATCGACTTCCCGACGGGAACCTTCTCCGGATCCTCCGCGTGCTGCCAGTCGACATACAGCTCGTTGATGGGAGTCGGGATGTGGAGCTCCGCCTCGGCGAGGATGGCGGCGGGGACATCCTCCGTCTTCTCGGGCCGTTTCACGCTGATGACCTTGATGAAGGTACGCGTCTCCGGCAGCGACACGACGACGCCGCGCGAGGTCCGGCGCTTGTACGCCTTCTTCATCAGGCTCTTGAGCCGTTCGGTGACGATCTCGGGCTTCTTGAATTCGCCCGCGACCACGACGCCGTCCTCGACGCGCTCCTCGGAGTAGCGGTAGAGCTGCAGCTTGCGGCGATAGAAGGGGCCGCGACGGATCTCGACCAAACGGAAGACATGCTCGGAGATGTCGAGCCCGACCGCGCGGCTTGTCGGATCAGGGAAGAAGAGCATGGGGCATCAACGGATTTCACGAAGGGTGCCGACCTTGAGCGACCAGCCGCCGCCCGGACCGCTCGAGAAGTTGACATTGGCGAGCCCGCTTTCGTACTGCACGAAGGCGTTGTTCTGCAGGTAGAGCTTGAAGGCCGTGACCTCCTTGAGGGTCGCGTTCGCGGAGATGGAGATCATGCCGTCGGAGGCGTAGAAGATGGAGTTGTCGCTGTTGTTCGACAGCAGCATGGCGGGACTGTTCGGATCGAGCGAATCGTTCGTCGTCAGGATCATCACATACGAGCCCGGGGTGCCGGAGCCGTTGAAGGTGACATTGTTGCTGACCGTGACCTTGCCGTCGACGATGATCATCCCGGAGCTCGCGCCGTAACCGGCCGCCAAGGACACGATGGCGTTATTGTCCAGCAGGAGATCGCCTTCGACATGAAGGGTCCCGTTGATGGTGAGCGAGGCGCCGTTCTTCACGGTCATGTTGCCGGTGATCCGCTTCGGCCCGAGGGCGTTGGAGGTGCCGTCATAGACCACGTCGCCCGTGACGGTGCCCCCGTTCGCGGCTTCGGACTTCCACTGGACGATCGTCGCGTCGGAGAGCGGCATCTCGATCGGGCCGGGGTCGGGGGTGCCGGGATAGGAGGCGCCCCCGACATTCGAGTTCACGATCGTCTGATAGTAGGCGTCGCCGCTGATGTCGGCGTTGGCGATGGTGTTGGCGTGGGCTTCGCCGAGGACATCGACGTTGTCGATCGAGGTCACGACGCCGCCGGTCCAGACCTTGAAGTTGAAGTCGCGCGAGGCGTCGGACCAGACGGGCGAGCTCGCGTTCCAGTTGGCGGAACTCATGCCGACGCCGTTGCCGTAGCCGTTGTTGCCCAGGCCGCCGATGACCCAGTAATTATTGGCGTTCGCGGAGGTGTCGATCGAGACCCAATAGGTGACATTGGCCGCGAGGGCGGGCGGCGTCGAGAAGCTGACATCGACCCAGTCGAAACTCGTCGTCACGGATGACGCGGCCAGCGTGCCGTTCGCGATGACGGTCTTCGACGGCACGCCCGCGTTGTTCGCCAGGATGCGGACGGTGACATTCGAAGGGCTGCCCACCTTGCGGACATAGAAGCTCAACTTGTTGATGGAGGCGCCTGCGCTCAACTTGAACGACTGGGCGATGTCGAGCGCGGGGGAGACGCGTCCGAACTCGTACTCGAGCGTGTTGCTCGTGACTTCCTCCGCCGGCGTGAGCGCGGTGCCTCCGGCGACCCAGACATCGCCCGTGACATACGAGTTGTTGGCCCCGGTCACGCTGCCGTTGGCGTAGATGTTGCCGTCGACATAGGCGTTGCCGCCGAGCTCGAAGCCGCCGTTGCCGGTCTGGACGCCGTAGTGGAAGCTCGCCGACTCCGTGTCGGTCTGGATGTCGGCCTTGAGGATGACGGTCGCGACGGGGTTCTCGATGTTCGGATACGATCCGATCGAGGTGACGGTCTTGAGGTTGGAGGTGATGTCGGCGATGTCGGTCGTGAAGAAGGCGTCCTCGCCGGCGGAGACATCGGACTCGCCGGCGTAGTCGAGCCCGCTATTGCCTCCGCAATCGTCGCCGTCCGGCTGGTTGAGGCACCAGACGGCCTTCTCGATGCCCGCGAGCGCCGCCTGGCGGGCCGCCGCGCGCGCGGAGAAGGTGCTGGTCGCCTTGCGCACGCCGCTCAAATAGCCCATGAAGGCCCCGACGAGCCCGAGCACGACGGACAGCAGCACGACGGACAGCAGCAGGACCTGTCCGCGCGATTTCCCCCTTATGATCATAGGTTCAGATTGAGCCCAAGTAGTAGATCTTGCCGAGGGGCGTCAGGATGGCCTGCCCCCGGGCGTCCTTGCGCGTACGGACATACAGCTCGATCGCCGTGGCTTCCGTCGGATCGACTGCATTATATCGGAAAATAAGCCTGTCCACCAGCGCGCCCGGGTACCGCGTGGCGTCGACGCGGTCGGAAGCGGGATCGGCATCGATGTCGACGACGAAGCGCGTCGGGTCGTCGGCCGCCGTCCCGAGGGCCACATAGTCGTAGGTGTTGACGAGCAGCGTGCCTGCGGCGTCGATCGAGGGAAGGGCGAGGACGACGGTCGAAGTGCCGGAGGCATAGGTCGTGCCGTTGATCTCGCGGCCGCCGATGATGCCGGAGGCCGAGAGCGCGTACAGTCCGGCGCTGTCGAGGATCTGGAAGGCGTTGTACTGCGTCTCGGCGATGGCGTCCTCGATGGCGAAATAGCGGCCCTGCGCGATGAAGATGGCGCCGAGGATGGTGAAGACCATGGCGCCGACGGCCATGGAGACGGCGAGTTCGATGGTGGTGACGCCGCGGACGCGCATATCAGTTGGCCTTTTCGGCGCTATGGGTGATGGAGCGCATCGTGCCGGAGCGGTCGAACCAGGAGATGATGACCGAATAGCGCTTGTACGAGGTGTCGGAATACGGGGAAGAGACCGTCAGGGTGCCGGTGCCGCTCGGCAGGTCGCCGAGGCCGAAGCGCAGCCAGTCGTCGTGGAGG
>DYFX01000049.1 GCA_020724945.1 Candidatus Paceibacter sp. | reverse complement strand
CGTCGTTGATGCCGTCGCCGACCATTGCCACCTTGATGCCGGCGGCCTGGAGCTTCTTGACTTCGGCAGCCTTGTCCTCGGGCAGGACTTCCGCCAGGAGATTGTCGATGCCCGCCTGCTTGGCGATGGCGCGGGCGGTGCGCTCATTGTCGCCGGTGATCATGAAGACATTCAGGCCCATGCGCTTCAGCTCGCCGACGGCAGCCGCGGTCGTCTCCTTGATGGTGTCGGCCACCGCGATGACGCCGGAGATGCCCTCGCGCGTCGCGAGCAACATGGCGGTCTTGCCCGCCTCCTCGAGCTTGCGCATCTTGCGGTCGGCGGACGCGGCGTCGAGACCGAGGATCTCGGTCACGAGACGGCGATTGCCGAAGAACCATTCTTGGCCGTCGATCGTACCCTGCACGCCGTGGCCCGGGATGGCCTTGAAGCCGTCGGCCTCGGGCGCCTCGATGCCCTCCTCTTCGGCGTAGCAGCAGATGGCCTCGGCCAGCGGATGCTCCGACTTGGCCTCGAGGGCGGCGGCCATCTCGATGATGCGGTCCTCGTCGGACAGCCCGAGGCCGACGACATCGGTCACCTCGGGCGCGCCCTTCGTGAGCGTGCCGGTCTTGTCGAAGACGATGGTCTTCACCTTGCAGGCGGCCTCGAGCGGCTCTCCGCCCTTGATGAGGATGCCCTGCTCGGCGCCCTTGCCCGTCGCGACCATGATGGCCGTCGGCGTGGCGAGGCCGAGCGCGCACGGGCAGGCGATGACGATGACCGCCGTGAAGGCCATGAGCGCGAACGAGAGCGTCGCGCCGAGCGCGAGGTACCAGACGGCGAAGGTGAGCAGCGCCAGGCCGATCACGGCCGGCACGAACCAGGCCGAGATGCGGTCGGCGAAACCCTGGATGGGCGCGCGCGAGCCCTGGGCGTCCTCGATGAGCTTCACGATCTGGGCGAGCGCCGTGTCCGCGCCGACCTTGGTCGCGCGGAACTCGAAGCTCCCGGTCTTGTTGATGGTCGCGCCGATGACGGCATCGCCCTCCTTCTTGGCGACCGGAAGGCTCTCGCCGGTCAGCATCGACTCGTCGACGGCCGAGGAGCCCTTGATGACGGTGCCGTCGACCGGAATCTTCTCGCCGGGACGCACCAGGATGACATCGCCCTCCGCGACCTCCTCGATCGGCACATCGAAGGGGCGTCCGTCGCGCATGACGCGCGCGGTCTTGGCCTGGAGGCCCATCAGCTTCTTCACGGCTTCCGAGGTCTCGCCCTTCGCCTTGCTCTCGAGCCACTTGCCGAGGAGCACGAAGGTGATGAGGAAGGCCGCGGTCTCGAAGTACAGGTCGGGGATCTTCCCGCCGATACCGACGACCGTCCCCTTGGTGACGGCGTAGGCGACGAGGTTCACGAGGCTGTAGAGGAAGGCGGTGGTGGTGCCGATGGCGATGAGCGAATCCATGTTGAAGGTCCGCATGCGCAGGCTCGACCACATGCCCCTGTAGAAGCCGGCGCCGAGGACGATCTGGACCGGCACGGTCAGGAAGAGCGAGACGATGCCGACATACGGCAGCGTCGCCGCCTTGCCGGGCAGGGCGAAGAAGTCGAGCAGCATGAACCAGAGCATCGGCAGCGAGAGCGCGAGGCCGGCCAGGAACTTCCGCTTGTAGGATCGCGCTTCGGCCGCGCGCTTGGCGCGCTCGGCGTCAGGGTCCGCCTTCTCGGCGAGCTCCGCGCGATAGCCGGCCTTGCGGACGGCCTCGATGAGGGCGGCGGGTTCGGCCAGGCGCGGATCGTAGACGACGCGTGCCTTCTCGGCGGCGAAGTTGACGTTGGCCTCCTTCACGCCGCGCACCTTCTTGAGCGAGCGGGTGATGAGGTTGGCGCAGGACGAGCAATGCATGCCGCTGATGGCGAGCATGGCGCGCTGGTCCCCCGCGGCGTCGGCGGCCGGAGCGGCGGCGCGGACCGCGTCAGGCGCGGGCGCCGCGGCGCGCGGCCGTTCCATCGTGGCGGCCGCGAAGTCCGCCACCGCGTCGACGCGCAGGGCCTTGCGCATGAAGGCGACGAGCGCCTCCGGTTCGGACTCGCCGGCCGGATACTCGACTTCGCCGCGCTTGGCGACGCGCACGGTGCCGACGAAGCTCCGCGCCCCGTCCGACGACATCGTCACCTGCCCTTGCGCCTCGACATCGTGGTGCAGGCGCAGGACATGGGAGGACGATCCCTCCACCGGCACGGTCTTGATCTCCGGCGCGGCGGCCTCGGATGCCTTGGCTTCCGGCTCCGGCGCCGGCGTTTCCGGCGCCGGCGCGGCGGGCGCCTCGAGTTCCGCGGCGTAGCCGAGGTCGAGGATGCGCTTCAGGATGGCGTCCGTGTCGACCGGTCCTCCGGGGATGATGACGCACTCTCCGGCTTCGGCGTCGCTCCGGGATTCCTTGACTCCCGGGACATCCGAGAGCGCCCGGTCGATGAGTTTCTCGCAGGACGAGCAATGCATGCCCGTCACCTTGATCTTGAGAGGCTCGTTCATACGAGTCGGGCCTTGTAGCCGGCGCCGAGGCCGGCGACTTCGGCGATGAATTCGGACGCTTCGAAGGCGTCGGTGTGCTCGATGACGGCCTGCGCATGCGCGATGTCGACATCGCAGGCGACGACGCCCGACATGTCCTTGGCGACATCTTCGATCAAGGCCTTGCAGGAGCCGCAATGCATGCCGTCGATCCTGATGATGGTCTTCATATCAGATAGCGGTGATGATCCCGGGGAACATGCCCATGGCGCAGCTGAACGCGTAGGTGCCGGGATTCTTCGGGGTGAATTCGAGGATGTTGAGCTGGCGGGTGAGCGCGACGCTCGCGCGAGCCTTCGGGACCGTGAGGACTCCGCGGCAGCCGGTGCCGATGCCCGCGATCTCCAACCGGACCGGCATGCCGGCCTTGATGATGTACGAGTCGCTCGGATGATAGGCGGGATTCACGCCGAGCCGCATGCGGATGACCTGCACGCCGTCGACGACCTGCACATTCGGGTCTTCGGCGGCGACGGCGGGAGCCGCGCGGAGGTCGGGCAGGCGGAGCGGATACCCCATCGCCGTCATGCCGTTCTGCAGGTTCCAGAACCCGAGCACGACGACGAGCGCGCCGGCGAAGCGGAAGAAGCGCTCCCCCGCCTTGCCTTTGAGGGATGTGGAGGCCCAGCCGAGCGCGAGGAGCGACGGCGCGGTGCCGAGCGCGAAGGCCGCCAGGATCATGCCGCCTTGGGCGAAGCTGCCGACCGTGAGCGCGTAGATCTGGAGCGCCTGCGTGAAGCCGCACGGGATGAAGAAGGTCGCTCCGCCGAGCAGGAACGGCACCGCGGGATGTTCGCGGCCTTCGGCGTCGACGACGCGGCGGGCGATCCATTTCGGCATCCGCGGCTGGATCGCCCGGAGCCAGGCCGGCGCGAGCTTCAGCATGTCGAGCCCCATGATGAGCATGTAGGACGCCGCCAGCACGACGAGCGCGCCGGTGAAGAAGGGCGACGGCGAGAGCAGCTTGCCGATCATGGCGATGAGGCCGCCGAAGAGCGCGTAGGAGAGCGTGCGGCCGGCGACGAACATGAAGACGGGCGTCATGCGCGTGATGCCGTCGGCCGAGCCGTAGCGCCTGTTGTAGTTGGCGGCCGAGGAGAGCAGGAGGCCGCCGGAGACGGCGATGCAGGAGGACGCGGCCGCCAGGAGGCCGATCATGAACACGGCCCAGAAGCCGCCGGCGCCGTCCACCGCGAAGTTCATGTCGAGCAGGCCGATTCTCGAAGCGAGCCAGCCGAGCAGGAAGACGGCCGCGAAGGCGCCGAGGATCTGTCCGATCGAGGGGCGCTTCAGGGATGAAGGCGTCTCGCAGCCGCGCAGGATGTAGGTCTCGCCGCCGAGCGCCGCGTTCAGGACATCGAGCGAAGGGGCCGGGCCGTCGCAATCGAGACGGACCTCGCCGCGCGGCGCGTCCGCCTCGACGGAAGCGACGCCGGGCACGCCCTTCAGCTTCCGTTCGATGGTGAGTTCGCAGCTGCGGCAACTCATGCCGTCCACCGCGAATCGATGGGATTTCATAGGTAAGCGAAAAGGAATGAAAGACGGACGGTCAGATGACCGCGGCCTTCATTCCTTCTTGAAGATCGAACGCAACCCCGGCGGGGAGTTCGGCGTCGGCACGAAGTCCGGCGGACGGTATCGCGCGCGGTCGATCAGGTAGGCGCACAGCGCCGCGACGAGCGTGAGGAAGATCGTGAACAGCGTCTTGAAGCCCTCGGGCGTCGGAGCCGTCAGCGCCGCCCGGAGCGCCGCGGGCGAGACCGGGCAGACATAGCCCATCGGACAGGTCAGCGCGAACTGTCCCGAGTGGAACGGCTCGGCGTGTCGCTCATGCCAAAGACCCATCGCGACCGCGTGAAGCGCGGCGGCGAGCAGGGCGGCGGCGAGTGCGATGGCGATCTTACGCACCATATGAGGAGACCGTAGCGGTTCCGACGGACTTTTTCAAGGGGCGGCCTCGACGAGCCAGACCCCGATGCGGTCCGGTTCCTCGGGCGACAGCGGGGCCAGGAAGCTGACCAGCAGGCCGTCGGGCGAGGCCGAAGGCGAGGTCTCGGCGCCGTACGCGCCGGAGGTCAGGTAGCGGCCGGACTTGGTGACGCCGTCGAGCGCCTTCACGCGCGCAGGCCCGTCGCCGGCGGCTTCCGCCAGGACGATCTCGTCGGAGGCGCCGCGGGGCGCGGGCCAGAGCTCGTCCTCGTCGTTGGTGCGCAGGAGCGGCGCGGGGTTCTTGCCGTCGGCATCCATCACATAGGCGTCCCAGCGGCCGTTCGGCGCGCGTCGCTGGAACAGGATCCTGCGGCCGTCTTCGGACCAGCTCGGCGCGCGGTCGTCGCCGCCGCGCGTCAGCTGCTGGATGTTGGCGCCGTTGAGGCCGATCTTCCAGATGGAGCCGCCCGTCGGACGCCGCGCACGATCGTCGTTCACCTCGAAGGCGACCCAGACGCCGTCCGGGGAGATGGCGGGGGCGACGAGATCCTCCGCGCCGTCGTGGCGCGTGAGCCGTTTCTCGTCCGCGCCGTCGAGGCCTGCGCACCAGATCTCGCGGACGCCGCGCTCGTCGGGCGCCGAGTGGCACATCGTCCCGGCGTTGCGGTGCGCCGCGCGGTGCGACGAGACGGTGCGCGGCTTCGTGCCGTCGAAGAGCGTCGTCGCGGCGGCCGTGGCGAGGTCGACGCGCAGGATCTTCCAGCGCGCCTCCTTGCCCTCGGTCGCGGTGGCGCTGACGATGAGCGTCCCGTTGTCGGCGAAACCGGCGGCGATCGGCCGTTCGCCCGCCTCCGGCGCCCAAAGCAGGCGCGCGCCGTCCTCGCGGGCCAGGAGGCCTTCGAGGCGCGGATCGACGCGCTTCGGTTCCTCCGGCATCGGCGGCTGCGGCGGCGCCGGCTCGACGACGATGTTCGCGAGCGAGGACGCGTCGGCCGCGCGCTTCACGGTCAGCACGCCGTACCCGACGCCGGCGAGGACGGCGAGAAGGAAGGCGGCGAGGATGGTGCCCTTGAAGACGCGCATAGTGATGAGGAAAGTATAGCACTCATCGCGCGCGGTGAAGTGGACAGGCCCCGGGTCTTGCCATTTCCCGCCGTCTGCGGTAGCCTAGGACGCGTGAGCAAGCCCGCGCGCTTAGCTCAGTTGGCTAGAGCGTCTCGTTGACGTCGAGAAGGTCAAAGGTTCGACTCCTTTAGCGCGCACCAGAAACACCCGCCCCGAAAGGCGGGTTTTTCCGTCCATGGTATCCTTGAGGCGTATGGCCGTACGCCACCCCGCTCCTGCCCTCGGGATGCTTCCCACCGTCCTCGCCTACGGCGGAGGGATGCTCCTTATGTACGGCGTGACCCGCATCGCCCTTCCCGCCTTCGTGCAGTTCGGGATGTCTCCCCCGCTCGCCTGGTTCGTCTCCGGCGGGCTGGGCTTCGGCGTCCTCCTGCTCGCGGCGATCATGCTCCTGCGCTCCGAAGGCTGCCGGAGCCGCGCCGACATCCTCCAGCGCGCGCGCTTCCGCCCCATCGACCGGATCGATGTGGTGCTGATCGGCACGGTCGGCGTCGGCACGGTGGCGTTCACGGCGATCTGGGCGGCGCTGCTCGGCGCCTTCTGGCCGGGCTTCGAGCCCCAGCCCTGGTTCATCCGCAGCGGCCCGCTCGCCGACGCGACGCCGTGGATCCTGCTGGCCTGGGCGCCGATGTTCCTCCTCAACATCCTGGGCGAAGAGCTCCTCTGGCACGGCTGGCTGCTGCCGGGGCAGGAGCGCGCCTTCGGACGCATGGCCTGGGTCCACGCCGGCATCGGCTGGATCCTGTTCCATCTCCCCTTCGGCCTCGGCACCATGCTGCTCTTCGCGCCCTTCCTGCTCATCATCACCTACGCCGTGCGCCGCACGCACAACCTCTGGATCGGCGTCTGGCTCCACGCGGTCTTCAACGCCGCCGGCATCCTCGCCACGCTCTTCGGCCTCGCCTCCTGACTTGACGCGCGGCCTTTTTCCTGCGAAGGTCCGGCCAGCACCTTCAAAGGAGAACGACGTGGCATCGAGCGGACAGAAAGACCCCGCCCAGCCGGCGGCCTGGCCGCCGAAGCTGGGCTACATCGCGGCCAAGTACTACGCCGGCCCCCACGGCCAGCCCGACAACGCCGCCATCGACCGGAACATCCGGACGGCCGTGCAGTACGCCGTGCCCTTCTGGCAGAACGGCTACGCCATCTTCGTGCCGCATCTCAACACGCACCACTTCCAGTCCTTCACCAGCGTGGAGGAACCGGTCTATGTCGCTTTCGACAAGCGCCTCCTGCCCGCCATGGACTTCCTGGCCGGCGCGGGCAATGTCGTCGATTCGACGGGCGGGCGCGGCGAGATCGAGCTCATGACGCGCCTCGACAAGCCGAGCTTCCCGAGCCTGCGCGAGACGAACGAGTGGCGCGCCGGCCGCAAGCACATGACCTACCGCTACGAAGGTCTCGGCGAAGGGCTGCTCTTCGACGAGGCGGCCGTGAAGCTGAAGATCGCCGTGCTCGACGGCCCGTTCTGGGCCGAAGGCGCCGCCGGTCCGGACCTCAAGCAGATCCGCGACAACATCGACGCGGCGCGCCACGCCGCCATCGATCTCTGGAACGCCGGCATCGCCTGCTTCACCCCGCAGATGAACGCCAGCTACTTCGAGAGCGGCGGCTACCGCGTGCCCGAGCCGATCTACGACTTCACGATCCGCGCCATCCTCGAGCGCGCCGGCGACTGCGTCTTCCTGCTCCCCGGCTGGGAGCACTGCCCGGATGTCCGCGCCCGCGTGGATGCGGCCACGAAGCTCGGCAAGCCCGTCTTCGACACCAAGCGCTCCGTCCTCGATTGGAAGGACGGCGGCAAGCCCATGATCACGCTCCGCTCCGTCTGAAACGGAAACCCCGGCCTCACGCCGGGGTCTTTTCTTTCTCCAGGAGCGGCGCGAGCGATCGGTATCGCTCGCGAAGATGCGGGTTCGCCGTCCTGTCCGCGAGCGCGAGGATGTCGTCCGGCGCCGGCGCGAACGGCGCGAGGAGGTTCGCCTCCCTGTTATAGGTGAAGACGGGCAGGAGGCCGCCGGACTTGATGAGGAGCGCCGCGGCGTAGAGCTTCGACATCGCGCCGTCGAGCGCGAAGAAGCCGAGGACGGGCGACGGGCCCTCGAAGCTCGCGTTGACCTCGTTCCAGTCGTCGCGCGGCCGTTCGAGGAGCGCGGCGCGCAGCGCGGCGATATCCGTGACGCGCAGGTCGTCCTGCGCCTCGAGGCGTCCGAGATGATCCGTCTCGCTCCGGCAGTCGCTCACCGAGACATGCTCGACGCGGACGCGCGTCGGGTCGAGGATCAGCCCCGTGCCGCGGCCGATGGCGTACACGGAGGTGCGGATGTCCTTCTGGAGGTAGGTGGTCGAAAGGTAGCGCACGCGCGTCTCGCGTTCGATGTGCGCGAAGAGGTCGTCGATCTGCTCCGGATTCGCCATATGCACGAGCACGCCGCCGTCCGCCCAAGCGTCCGCGACCTTCGCCGCCCGCGCCGCGGCCGTCTCCCGCGCGAAAAACCCGCGCGCCAAATCATGAAAACTCTTCTCCCCCGGAAAGGTCTCCCGCGTCGCGAGGAACATCGGGTCGAGGAGGTCGTAAGGAATTCGCATGGAAAT
>DYFX01000048.1 GCA_020724945.1 Candidatus Paceibacter sp. | reverse complement strand
ATCAATACCTCTCGAAGCTCGACTCCTTCCGCAAGCGCTCCAAGCATCACGAGCCGCGGCTCTATGTCCGCGAGAAGAACCTGGGCAAGGTGGTCTTCACCCCGGTCGAGCACTACAGCGCCCTCCTCAAGAAGTACAACGAGGTCATCGACATCGTGAACCTCTATGTCCTGCCGGATCACTACGACTCCGCCATCAAGGTCGCCGAGAAGCTCCGGTGAGACTGGACGATTCCGCCCCGGCGTGGTATCGTCAGGCGTCCTATGACGACCGACGCGCTCGAGCACATCCTCGCCGGCGAGCCGAAATACCGGCTCTCCCAGGTCCGCGAAGCGAAATACCGCTCGCTGGTCTCTTCGTGGTCGGAAGCCACCGCCCTGCCGCCGGCCCTGCGCGAGAAGCTCGACCGCGAAGCGCCGATTTCCTGCCTGACGCTCGTGACCGAGACGGCCTCCGCGAAGGGCGACACCGTGAAGTGCGCCTTCCGATGCGCCGACGGGCAGCTGATCGAGACCGTGCTGATGCGGCACGAAGGCGAGCGCAACACCGTCTGCGTCTCGAGCCAGGCCGGCTGCCCGATGGCCTGCGCCTTCTGCGCCACCGGCACCATGGGACTGAAGCGCAACCTCACCGCCCAGGAGATCGTCGACCAGGTCCTGCATTTCGCGCGCAAGATGAAGGCGGAGGGCGACGCGGTCACGAATGTCGTGCTGATGGGCATGGGGGAGCCGTTCCACAACTACGACAGCGTGATGGAAGCGCTCCGGACGCTCAACGATCCCAAGGGGCTGGCCTTCGGCGTGCGTCGCATGTCGATCAGCACCTGCGGCATCGTGCCGGGCATCCTGAAGCTCGCCGACGATCCGCTCCGCGTGAACCTGGCCATCTCGCTCCACGCCCCGAACGACGAGCTTCGCTCGAACCTGATGCCGGTCAACAAGGCGTATCCGCTCGCCAAGCTCTTCGCCGCCATCCGGACCTACATCGGCAAGACCAACCGCAAGATCATGTTCGAGCACCTGCTCATCGACGGCGTGAACGATGCGCCGGAGATCGCCGAGGAGCTCGCCGATCTGCTCTGTCGCGAGAACCCGGACGGCACCGGACGGCCGACGCCGCTCTATCATGTGAACCTCATCAAGTACCATACGACCGAGGTGCTCGGCTCCGCCGCGGAACGGTTCGGCTTGACCGTCGATCCGAAGACGGGCAAGGGAACCTTCCCTTCCAGCCCGGTGAAGCGCCGCTCCGCGTTCCAGCAGGTGCTCTATGACCGCGGCATCTCCGTCACGCATCGCATCACCTTCGGCGAGGACATCGACGCGGCCTGCGGACAGCTCGCCAACAAGACGAAATGAAAAGGCCCGCTCCCTGTTCAGGGGCGGGCTTTCGCGACGCGGAGGCGGCGGTGCGTGGCGGTGACGAGGCCGATGACGGCGGCGACCTCGTGGGGCGGCAGGTAGAGGCGTTCCGCCGTGAGGAGCCGGAGCGCGGAAACGGTCTTCGGATCCATCTGCCGCATCTCGCGTTCGACGCCTTCGTCGTCGTCGGGGTCGAAGTCGAACGAGAGCGGCCATGGCGCCGGACCGGCGGCGAGGCCGGAGAGGGCGACGCCGAAGGTGCAGCGCGCCGCCGGAGAGAGCCGGGCGGCGGCCCGTTCGAGGACATCGCGCCAGCGCGGGTCGGCGGCGGCGAAACGGTCGAGCTCCTCGAGGAAGGGCGCGTCGACTCGGCGCGGCTTCGGCGGCGGCGGAGGCTTCTTGCGGGCGGCGGTCACGATATCCAAGGTCCTTCTCCTTCTGCGGCCTCGATGGCCGACGGCGGAACATAGCAGGAATATCCACGCGCGTCAAGGGGTTGACCACGCCGTTTCGCGGGGATAGGTTGAAACCAGTTCTTTCCATGAAAGCGAGGGGACCCATGGCAACGAGGAAGCATCCCCGGGGCCGCAAGGCCCCTCGACGCCGACGGAACCGGTTCCTGTTCCGGGGTCGGTGGTGGAAGATCGTCTACTTCGACGGCTACCGCCTGCGGCACATGCAGCCGGACATCGACACGATGCTCTGGCACGGCGACGGCCACCAGGATTTCGTGCCGCCGAACCAGCTTTGGATCGACCGCCGCTACCGCGCGGAGACCAAGTTCCACATCGAGATCTTCCAGATCGAGAAGATGCGGAAGTGGTCGAGGCGCGGCGACAACGACCGCTATCCGCCCTACAAGGCGCTCCGTGAGTACCTCAAGGAGAAGCTCTGCAGGCCCGGCCCCGTGCCGGATTTCGTCGTCCGTCGCGAGTGGGACGCCGCGCAGCAGCTTCACCTCGTCTATGTCCGCGGCGACATCGTCCGCAGGCATTTCGATCCGCATTTCGTCTTCGGCGGCCACGACCTCGTGTACCCGTACATCGAGGAGCGCCGGACGATCTGGATCGACATCTGCCAGGATCCGCGCGAGATCGCCTATACCATCGCGCACGAGACCGTCGAGCGGAAGCTGATGGAGAAGGGCTGGCGCTACGGCCCGGCCCACGCGCACGCCATCCGCGCGGAACTGAAGCTCCGCGCGCTGGAATACGTGAACCTCGAAAAGGAGGAGACGATGCCGCCGAAACCGCTGAAGGTCAAGCCGATCGAGCAGAGCGACACGGGCTGCGGGCCGACGAGCGCGCTCATGCTGCTGGAGTACGACGGTATCAAGAAGCCGGACGGCACCTCGTATTCCGAAGAGGACCTCATCGTCCTCTGCGGCTGCGATCCCGAGACCGGCACCGACCACGCTCCGCTCGTCGAGGGTCTTCGGAAGATCGTCGGCGACCGCGTGGTCACCGGCGAGGACGCGACCCTCGAGGACCTGAAGCGGATCGTGCTCCAGGAGCGCCGCCCGGTCATGATCGGCTGGTGGAACGGGCCGCACCGCACCGAGGCGGAAGTCCAGGCCGACAACGACCTCGACGAAGGCCACTTCTCGGTCGTCTGCCATGTGAACGCATCTCATGTCCATATCGCCAACCCCTGGATCATCGATCCGGAGGACGAGGACGAGGGCGCGCCAGGCGTCGAGAAGCGCCGCATCAAGGACTTCCTCGATCGTTGGTACGACATGGACGGAAGTCCGACCGACACGGATCCCGGCTACCGGATCGTGCGCGGGTGGTACCTGTACCTCCGAGCTCCCGACGCCCAGGAAACCGAGGCCTGACGGCCGGTCCGCGAACGGACCGGCTTTTTCGTTGCCGAAAAGCCGGCGGCTTGCTATCGTCGGGACATATGCTTCAGCGTCACACTCCCTTCAAGAGCGTCGGTATCATGGGCCTCGGCATGGTCGGCGGCGCCATGTATCGGTATTTCGAGAAGCTGCGCGGCCATATGCCGGGCGAGACCCTGTTCGGGTATGACCCGGTCAAGGAAGGTTTTCAGGACCTCGCGCCGTTGCAGCGGGCGGAAGTCGTCTTCGTGGCCGTTCCCACGCCGTACCTGACCGGCGAGGACGGCAAGGTCGGTTTCGATCTCTCGTATGTCCGCAAGGCGATCGCGTCGCTCGAAGGGTCGAAGGTCGTCGTCATCAAGTCGACGGTCCTGCCTGGCGCCACCGACCAGCTGCAATCCGAGTTCCCGGATCACAGGATCCTCTTCAACCCGGAGTTCCTGACGGAGGTCACCGCCGATCAGGACATGAACTATCCGGACCGCCAGCTCATCGGCACGACGCCGCAGTCCTACACCGTCGCCACCGATGTGATGCACCTGCTCCCGATGGCGCCGTTCGAGCGCGTCATGCCCGCCAAGGAAGCCGAGATGGTGAAGTACTTCGGCAACACCTGGTTCGCGGCCAAGGTCGTCTTCGCCAACCAGATCTACGACCTCTGCCAAGCCGTCGGCGTCGACTACGATGTCGTGAAGGAGGCCGCCGCCGCCGACAAGCGCATCGGGCGCTCGCACCTGGAGGTCTTCCATAAGGGGTATCGCGGCTACGGCGGCAAATGCCTGCCGAAGGACACGCGCGCGCTCATCGAGCTCGGCGACCGGCTCGGCGTCGAGATGGCGCTCCTGAAGCGCGTCGAGGAGCTGAACGAGGCCCTGGTGGCGGCGCGGGCCGAGGCGAAAACCGAAGAGCGGGCGCGCCAGCCCGCCTGAACCGAAGCGGACCTTGAACGGTCCGTTTTTTCGTGCTAGCCTGGAGCGTCATGTGGAAGAACGACGGAAAACCGAAGGTCTTGGTCGGCATGAGCGGCGGGGTCGATTCCTCCGTCGCGGCTTCGATGCTGCTCGAACAGGGCTATGATGTCGCCGGCGCCTTCATGAAGAACTGGTCCGATACGAAGGACGAGCGGACGGGGGAGTGCGCCTGGAAGGAGGAGCGCCGCGACGCCATGCGCGTGGCCGCGCAACTCGGCATCGCCTTCGAGACCTTCGACTTCGAGGAGGAATATTCCCGCCGCGTCGTCGACTATCTGTACCGCGAATACGCGGCCGGCCGCACGCCGAACCCGGATGTCCTCTGCAACCGCGAAGTGAAGTTCGACCTGTTCCTCAAGGAAGCGCTCGCCCGCGGCGCCGACTTCATCGCCACGGGCCACTATGCCAGGGTGCAGAGGTCGGGGGACAGGTATCAGCTGCTGGCGGGGCTCGATCGCGCCAAGGATCAGTCGTATTTCGTCCACGCGCTCGGCCAGGAACAGCTGAAGCATGCCCTCTTCCCGATCGGTCATCTCGACAAGCGCGATGTGCGCGCCTACGCCCGCGACAAGGGAATCGCGACGGCGGAGAAGAAGGATTCGCAAGGCATCTGCTTCATCGGCAAGGTGGAGATGCGCGACTTCCTGAAACGCGTCCTCGCGCCGAAGCCCGGAGCGATCGTCACGACGGAAGGGAAGGAGATCGGGCGGCATCCGGACGCGCAGGCCTTCACCGTCGGACAGCGCCACGGCCTCGGCGTCGGGGGAGGACCCGCGCTCTATGTCGTCGCCGCGGATGTCGCGACGGGCACGGTCACGGTGGCCGAAGGCGCCGATCATCCCGCGCTCTACAGGGATCGCCTCATGGCGGAGGACTGGCACTGGGTTTCCGGGCGCGCGCCGGAATTGCCGCTGCGCTGCCGCGCCCGCATCCGCTATCGCCAGCCGCTCCAGGTGTGCGAGGTCGTGCCGTCGGAGGAGGACGGCCGCCTCATCGTGCGGTTCGACGCGCCGCAGAGGGCCGTCACCCCCGGACAATTCGTCGTCCTCTACGACGGCGACGAGGTGCTGGGCGGCGGGGTCATCGCGGAATGAAAAAAGGCTCCCGGAAAGGGAGTCTTTTCAGTATCCGAGCCGTCGCTTCAGCGTGTCGAGGTCGTATCCCTCCGGCGCTCGGCGCAGCGCGCAGACATCCGCGAGCCTGCCGCCGGTCCGGACGGCGACGATGCCGCCGTCCTTGAGGGAGGCGATCCAGTCGGAGGGCCACCAGGCCTTGGACTCGCTCGACGCGCCCATCATGGCGCCGACCATCGAAGCGACGGTATCGGTATCGCCGCCGGCGTTGATGGCCTCGAGCACGGCGGGCTGCGGCCCGGCGTCCGCGAGATGCCGCGACCAGATGGCGATGGCGAGGGCCACGGTCGTGAGCGCGTCGGCGCGTCCGGCGGCGCCGAAGTCCCAGAGCGCCTCCGGAGCGGAGGCGAGCGCGAGGGCGCGTCCGAGCGCGTCCGAGAAGCGATCCGTCCCGCGGTGCGCGAGGACATGGATGGCCTCGGCCGCCTTCACGCGGCCCATGACGCGTTCCGCGGCGACATCCGGATCGTCCGCGATGGAGTCGCTGATGATGCCGGCGACGGCGTAGGCCGCGATGCCGCAGACGGGATCGGCGTGCGTCATCCGGGCGAAGGCCATGATCTCCTCGAGCGCCTCGCCGCTCTCGAAGTCGCCGCCGCCCAGGACGCCGGCACGGATCCCGAACGGCGCGATCTTCATGGCGACGCCGTTGCCGCGCGCCTGCGCGCGCGGACGGGCCGGGTGCGCCGGGTGGCGCGGTTCGACCGCGGCCCAGAGCTTCTCGTCCTTCTCCGTCCGGAACGACGGGGGAGGATGGATGCCGAAGCCGCGCCGCCGCTCGCGATACCACTTGTCGAGCTCGTAGAGCGAGCGCTTGGTGGTGCCGCCCCAGCCGGCCGCGTCGCGCCAGAGCGCCTCGAGGTGCAGCAGGACATGCAGCTCGTGGACATACCGGCGGCTCATGATGAAGCCTTCCGCCGTCGCTTCCGCGAGCTGGGTGTCGTCCGAGGTCGCGCCGGCCGCGAGCCCGCGCGCGTCGGGGATCTTGCGCGCCGCCGGATCGAAGTCGAAGCGGGGGCGCGTGACGCCTTCCCCGCCCGTGGCGTTCAGGATCTCCTGGCGCGTCATCATCTCGAACGGCACGCCGAGCGCGTCGCCGAGATGGATGCCGAGCATCACGTTGATGGCGGTCTGCTTCAGGTCGTACATGGATCCTCCTTGCGGTGTCGAAAGGGCGATGCCGAAAGCCTATGCGCGGTACCGCCCCGCGTCAAGGGAACGAAAAAGCCCCTCACGCGATCGCATCGAGCCGGAGCTCGGCGCGGATCGCGGAGGGGTCGAGGTCGTCCGAGGCGATGTCGTAGCGGATGGTCCAGCCGGACGGGCCGGCGTCCTCGACGAAGACGCGATAGCCCTGGCATTCGGCGAGCGAAGCGATCGTCCGCGGACCGGACAGCAGCATCAGCTCCAAGGACGGGCTGTGGCCGACGGCCAGGACGCGCGCGTCCGGCGGCAGGACGCGATTCCAGTCGAGGAAGGCCTGCTTCATCGCGAGACCGATCTCGTCGCAGAGATCGGGGAAATCGGCGAGGGCGGCGTCGAGGATCTTCCCGCCGCGGCGTTCGGCGGCATGGCACGCGGCGAACATCCGGCGGACATCCTCGCGGCCATGCTGGGCGTAGATCGGCGCGTGCTCCGGGACCCGCGTGAAGGCGAAGTCGCCGGCGCCTTCGTCGAAGGCCGCGAGCGTCTGGTGCGTGCGCCAGTACGAGCTGGCGAAGATGTGCGTGAAGCCTCGGCCTCGGAGCTGGCGTTCGCCGACGGCGCGGGCCAGGGCGAAGCCCTTAGGGCCGAGCGTGCGGCCGCTCGGACCGTCCTTGATGGAATGCCTGCGGAATTCGAAGGTGCGCATGCTGCCTCCTTCGCGAGGGATACCACGGGCACGCCCCCGCGTCAACGGCGCATCGGTAAGGTCTTCGGCCCGGGAGCGTCTCTGTGATAGAGTGCTTTTGAACCGAAACCGCCCATGCGCCGCGTCATCCATTTCGCCAAACGCAACATCCTCCTGGTCGCGGCCACGGCTTTGCTCATGGCCGGAGCCGGCTGTGCCGGCGCGGTGCGCGAGACGGGGGAGCGATTGACGGAAGACGCGATGAAACCCATCACGATGCCGATCGAGGCGTACGGCCAGGCCGTCGAGACGGCCTCGAACGCCGAAGCCTACGACCGCATGCGGCAGGAGAGTCTCGAGGAATGAAAAGGCCCGTCTCGGATGAGGCGGGCTTTCGCGTTCAGTCGCAGCTGGCCGACAGGATGGTGCAGCTGCCGCCGCAGTTCGGCGGAGACTGATAGCAGAGACCGTCCGCCGGGCAGTAGTAAGGATGCGTGCCGGGACAGAAGACCGGCGTCCCGCCGCAGCAGCTCATCGTGCCGCTCGCATCGTTGCAGCGCCAGTACTGCGCGCCGCACGGATACGCGGTCAAGGAGCAGTCCACGCTCGACGGCCAGCAGCCCGTGCCGTCCATGCAGTCGACGGGATACGACGGGTTCGTGCAGGTCGAGGTCTGGCAGTCGTCGGGACACGAGGCCGCTTCGCCGCTCTGGCAGATGCCGTCGCCGCAGACATCGATCGGGCAATCGGACGGACAGGAACCCTCGTAGGATTCCTGGTCCGAGCAGATGCCGTCGCCGCAGCTCGGTTGCGGTCCCGGGCCCGAGCCGCAGGCGCAGCTCGGATTGACGGGCGGGCTGCAGCCGTCGGCGCGCGGCGAGAGGCGCGTATAAGTCGCGACCCACAGGCTCTGCCCCGTGGTGCTGCCGTAGCGCAGCTGCTGGTAGGACATGAAGTAACGCGTTCCCGCGTTGCCCGACGACGGCACGCCCCACATGTTGTAGGGCCACGGGTCGTCGACGCGATAGGTCGCCTGTCCGCCTTGCCGGGCGTAGCCGGTCAGGAGCGCCACATGCCCGCTCGTCTGGCTC
>DYFX01000047.1:3730-8375 GCA_020724945.1 Candidatus Paceibacter sp. | reverse complement strand
GCATGGCGCTCCTCGGATTCGCCGCGCCGGAGGAGATGTGAACAAGAATGACGGGCCGATGCCCGTCGTTTTTGATATGATGGCGCGGACATCCCGTATGCCGACCACGCCGTATCTCTCCATCGATCTCGACCGCGTCCGCGCGAATTACCGCGACATCAAACGGCTCTTCGGCGAGCGTCTGGAAGTCTTTTACGCCGTGAAGGCGAACCGCGATCCGCGCGTCCTGAAGACGCTGCTCGACGAGGGCGGTTGCGTCGATGTCGCGTCGATGACGGAGATCCGCATCGCGGCGGATGTCGGGTTCGCGCCATCGCAGATGGTGTTCTCGAATCCCATCAAGGCGCCGGGCGAGATCGAGGAGGCGTATCGTCTCGGCATTCGGCTGTTCGCCGCGGATTCCATGGCGGAGCTTTCCAAGCTCTCGAAGCTCGCGTCCGGTTCTGACATTTACGCGCGCCTGTCCGTCTCGAACAAGGGCAGCGTCTGGCCCCTGACTGGCAAGTTCGGCGTCGAGAAGCACGATGCCGTGCGCCTGCTGCTCGCGGCCAAGCGACTCGGCCTGAACCCCGTCGGCACCACCTTCCATGTCGGATCGCAGTGCCTGAATCAGGATAATTGGTGCTCCGCCATCGACGCCTGCGCCGATGTCTTCGACGCCTGCGCCGAGCGAGGCGTGGCGCTCTCCCTTCTCAATCTGGGCGGCGGCCTGCCGGCCATGGAGAACATGACGAATCCTCCGCCGGTCGCCGCGATCGCCGAAGGCATCCTGCGGTGCGTCGACAAGCGATTCGACCCGTCCGTGCGCGTCCTGATGGAGCCCGGCCGCAACATGGTCGCGACCGCCGGGACGCTCGTCGCGTCGGTCATCGGGGAAGCCGAACGCCAAGGCGATCACTGGATCTATCTCGATGTGGGCGTCTACAACGGCCTGATGGAGATCCACGAGAAGTTCCCATATGAGCTGCGTACGGACCATCCGGAGCGCGAGAAACGCGCCTATGTGCTGGCCGGTCCGACCTGCGACAGCGTCGATGTCATCTATCACGACATCACCCTGCCGCGCCTCAACGTCGGAGACCGCGTGCTCTTCATGAACGCCGGTGCTTACACCACGGGATACGATCGCTATAACGGATTCGATTTTCCGGCACCGGACTATCGCGGATGATAAAAAGTCCTCCCTGGAAGGGGAGGACCGTCGTTCGCGGCGATCAGGGCTTCGGCGTGAAGCGGATGATGCCGTAGCGCTGGCCGCCGAGCTCCTGGTAGACGGTGCCGCGCGTACCGAGGTCGCGAAGCTCCTGCGCCGCCTGGATGGCCCGCTGGAGCATCGCGGGCAGCTTGGGACTCGTCTCCATCGAATGATCGAAGAGTACGACGCCGCCGCGCGTGTCGATGTACGCGGTCATCTCCGCGGCCATCGACATGAAGAAAGACCCGCTTCCCTGCAGTTCCGGAAGCACCGCGATTGCGGTAAAGTAGTGGAGTCGCTTGGCGGCGTACTCATCCGGGAACTTCGCGGCGAGATAGCCGGGGTTCACATAGGTGACGCTCGCCTTCGCCATGTCGTCGGTGACGAGCCCGAAGCCGATCGCCTCTTCGTCGCGATACACGACGAACTTGGCGTAACCCTCGTCGGCGAGGGCCGCGGCCAGCGTGGCCTGGGTATAGCACATCTGATCCTGCACGGATTCGGTGGACGCCTTGCCGAACGCCTCCGTGTAGATGTGCCAGAGCCGCGCGGCCATGACCGGGTCGTCGATGCGGAAGGAAAGAACGGTACGGATGTTCATACTGACTCCTCGTGTCGCGGATTGAAGCCTCGACGATCCATCTAAACCGGAAAAAAGGTTCCTGTCAATGCCGTCCATCCCGCTCCCGTTCCTGGTCAATTTCGTCTCGGCGGTGCTGATGACCGCCCTCGGTTTCTTTGTCTTACGACGCGAGCCTGACAACAGGCTCAACAAGATGTTCGCACTGATGACCGTCAGCCTCGCGTCTTGGATCTTTACGGCCGCGCTCTCAGACATGATGGTCGACCTGACGCTGGCGCGGTATCTGGCGGACGCGGCGATTATCGGCCCGTTCTTCTTCGTGGCCCTCCTATACCTCTTCATCCACGATTTCCCGAAACCGCGGCATCCGATGCGACGGTGGGTCAAGACGGTCGTGCTCCTGCCGCCCGTCCTCGTCCTGCCGTTCGTTTTCACGCGACTCAATATCGTCTCGGTCACGGCTGAGTCCTGGGGTACCAACTATATACCGGGCCCGCTCTTCACGGTCCTAGGCGCCTACATCTTGGTCATCTTCGCGGCGACAGGCTGGGAACTCTTCTGGAAGTATAGGACCTTCACTGACCGCGAACAGCGCGCCCAGCTGTACTTCCTGACACTGGCCTTCTTCTTCACGGTCGCCTTCGGCGCCATCGCCAACCTAGTCCTGCCGTTGCTCGGCAACGCTCGTTTGAGCACCATCGGGCCTTCCTCGACGATTTTCTTCGTCATCTTCTGCTCGTATGCCATCGTGAAGCATCATCTGCTCGATGTGAAGGTCATCGCCGCTGAGTTGTTCGCGGCCATGATGACGCTCATTACCTTCTTCCAACTCTTCACCTCCTCGTCGATCGGCGACTTCGTCCTCAAGACCCTGCTCTTCCTGGTGACGAGCGTCGTCGCCGGGTTCCTGGTCATGAGCGTGCTTCAAGAAGTCCGCCGCCGCGAGGAGGTGCAGCGCCTCGCCACCGAACTCGCCGCCAGCAACAAGCGCCTGCGCCAGCTCGACGATCTCAAGACCACGATGGTCTCGATCGCCTCGCATCAGATCCGCGGGCCGCTCGGCGGCATCCGCGGCTACCTCTCGATGTTCCGCGACGGCGATCTCGGCGCCATCAACGACAAGCAGAAGGAGATCGTCACGCTGAACCTGAACGTCACGACGCGCCTCCTGAACGCCGTCGAGACCTTCCTGGACATCACCAAGCTCGAATCCGGCGCGCTCACGCTCCGCAAGGAGACGCTTCCGCTCGACGACGCCGTCAAGGATGTGCACGACGAGTTCGTCCTGCCCGCCGCGAAGAAGGGCATCGCGCTCTCGCTCGCGTTCGATTGCGAAAGGCCGATCTGGGTGGAGTTCGATCCGGAGAAGATCAAGCACGTCATCTTCAACCTCATCGACAACGCGCTCAAGTACACCGAGAAAGGCTCCATCGCGGTGCGCGTGCGCTGCGACGCGCGCGAGGCGGTCTTCGAGGTCACGGACACGGGCATGGGCATCCCGCCCGACGACGCCCCCAAGCTCTTCGGCAAGTACCAGCGCGGGGAGCTCGTCATCGACCGAGGCGGCTCCGGCCTGGGCCTGTATGTCGTGAAGATGCTGACGGAGATGCAGGGCGGCCGCGTCTGGGCCTCTTCGCCCGGGGTGGGGAAGGGCGCGACCTTCTGGTTCGCCCTGGCGCTCTCGAAGCGCCTTTGACCCTCGCTCGCGCCGCTTGGTACAATGCGAAAGACATTCACACCCTCGCCCTTTAACGAGCGGGATAATCATTCACTGGAGGTATGTTCAAGAACGACCGAGAGATGACGACCGAAGCGCACGAGGCCGAAACCGTCATCGCGCCGTCCGTGCGCGTCGAAGGCGACTTCGTGAGCGAAGGCAATGTCCGCATCGAAGGCGAGGTGAAGGGCTCGATTTCCACCGAGCGCGACCTGATCGTCGGCGAAGCCGCCAAGATCACGGCCGGCGTCCAGGCCAGGAACGGCGTCATCGCCGGCGAGCTCCACGGCAACCTCCGCGTCTTCGACCGTCTCGAGCTCGCCTCCACCGCCCGCATCTACGGCGACATCCAGGCCAAGGTCCTCTCCGTCGCGCCTGGCGCGATGATGAAGGGCCAGCTCATCATCGGTCTCGAGGTGCCGGTCGCGGAGAAGCGCGCCGCGTCCGCCGAAGCGGAAACCGAGGAGCGCCCGCCCGTCGCGCGCGGCCCGCGCAGCGTCCGCGAGAAGAAGATCGAGGAACTGCTCCAGCAGTAAGGCCCGCGCGTTCGACGCGTCTTGAGAGGAGTGAGCATTAAGCGCCGAACGATGTACGTCTACGTCTACGACGGGTTCGTCACCGACAGGAAGCACGAGAAGCTGCTTTCGCGCGTCGAGACGCGCCTGACCGACCTCGGCATCAGCGGCCGCATCGAACGCCTCACGATGTTCAAGGACATCGGCGAGATCGTCGCCGATGCCGCCGCGCAGGGCTGCGAGACCATCGTGGCCGTCGGCGACGACGCCACGGTCGGCCGCCTCATCGACGTGGTCGGCAAGCACGACATGGCCTTCGGGGTGATTCCCGTCGGCGACGGCCCCCACACCATCGCGAACCTCCTCGGCGTCGAGGAGGGCGTCGAGGCCTGCAACATCCTCTCGCGCCGGGTCCTGCATACGGTCGACCTGGGGCGCATCAACGACCACTTCTTCCTGTCGTCGGTCCGCATCCCGCGCACGCGCGCGGCCATCTCCTGCAACGGGCAGTACAGCGTCATCCCCACGGAGGACAACGAGGTCCGCGTCTGCAACCTTGCGCCGATGTCCGTCGGCGAGGACGGCGTCGCCTCGATCAGCTCGCCGCGCGACGGCTTCCTCCAGACGGTCTTTCA
>DYFX01000047.1:0-3720 GCA_020724945.1 Candidatus Paceibacter sp. | reverse complement strand
GAGCCGCAGCGAAACGTAGTGCGCGCCGTCGCCGCGCCAGGGATTCTTCTCGCGCTTCTTCCGCGCGGCGGAGCCCCTGCCCCCGCCGACCGTCGTCCCCGTGCGGACGCTGACGGTCCGCCACACCCAGCCGGTCACGGTGCTGCGCGACGGCCAAAGGCTCTCCTCGAGCGTGCTCGACATCGAGATCCTGCCGAACCGCCTCAAGGTCATCACCGGCAAGACCAGGAAATTCGAATGACAAAAGACCCAGGCGATGCCTGGGTCTTTTGTGGTGCGGTCGGAGAGACTTTCACTGCTCGCGCTTCGCGCTGCGCTTGGGAAAGGGCTCCGCCCCTTCCCACGCCTTCCCCGTCCTTCAATTGGGGAGGGTGTCCCTCCCCAAACCCCGCCCGTTCAAGTCTCGCGTCAAAATAAAACCCCCATCTTTCGATGGGGGTTTTATGGTGCGGTCGGAGAGACTTGAACTCTCATGCCCTTGCGAGCGCTACCACCTCAAGGTAGTGCGTCTGCCAATTTCGCCACGACCGCATGTCGCGTGAACGGACATACCATACTCCATCAGCCACGGCTTGGCAAGACCCCGGAAACCAAAACGCCCCGTGAGGGGCGTCGTGGGGACCGTCGATTACTGGCGCTCCGGGCGAGGCTGGGCCTCGTTGAGAGCGACCGGGCGACCGACAATTTCCTTGCCGTTCATCTCGGCGATCGCCGTGGCGGCCTCCTCGGGGGAGGACATCTCGACGAAGCCGAAACCGCGCTTGCGGCCGGTCATACGGTCGACCGGGATGAACACGGAAACGACCGTACCGAACGGGGCGAAGGCGGCCTTGAGGTCATCCTCGGTGGCCTGAAACGACAGGCTGCCGACGAAGATCTTGGCGCTGGCCATACTTGCGTTGGGCTTAGCGGGTGAATAAAAGGTTCGGACCTTTCACTCGTCTTCGCAACGGAACGCGGTATGGGCTGTCGCCTGACCTCGATTCTTCGTGCTACGAACGCGTGTAAGGGCAAGGTACACGAACCGGGGCCATCTGTCAACGATAGACCGCTTGCCTGTCAATGGGGGAGGCGATAGGCTTGGACGGCGAGGGCGCGTAGCTCAACGGTAGAGCATCTGCTTTACACGCAGAGGGTTCAGGGTTCAAATCCTTGCGCGCCCACCATAAGACGGCCCTTCCGGGGCCGTCTTTCGTATCGTGGTGGCCTGATATGCTATACTGTCCCCATATGATTGGACGCATCATCGGCGGATTGCTCGGCGCGGGGTTGGGGTTCCTGCTCGTCTGGAAGTCGAACTGGTTCGCGGAGAACTTCGGTTCGATCTCGTCGTGGGCCGACACGCATCTCGGGGGCATGCGCGTGGTCTACAAGATCCTCGGCGTCGTCATCATCTTCATCTCGTTCCTCGTCGTCACGAACCTGCATGTGAAGTTCTTCGTGAGCGTGTTCGGAGGACTCTTCGGCGCCCCTGCCGAACCCGTCTAAGGCTATGGACTACCTGCCGACCGGCCGCGCGCTCATCGATCCGTTCAACGCCCTCGAGAAGGCGGGCATCAAGGAAGAGATGCGCGTGGCCGATTTCGGCGTCGGCGCCGTCGGGCACTTCCTCTTCCCGGCCGCCAAGCTCGTCGGTCCGAAAGGCCATGTCTACGGCGTCGACATCCTGAAGTCGGTCCTGCAGGCCAACCAGTCGCGCGCCAAGCTCTCCGGGCTCGACAACATCGAGATGGTCTGGGGCAACCTCGAGAAGCTGAACGGCTCGCGCCTGCCGGACGCCTCGATGGACATGGTCATCATCGTGAATGTCCTGCATGTGGTCGACAAGGCGACCTCGCTCCAGGAGGCCAAGCGCGTGCTCGCGACCGGCGGGATCCTGCTGGTCGTCGAGTGGAAATCGGCCGGCGCCGTGCTCGGCCCAGCGCCGGAGCGACGCCTCACGAAGGAGGACGCCGCCAAAGCCGCGCTCGAGGCCGGCTTCCAGCTCCAAAGGGAGTTCGACGCCGGACCCTACCATTACGGACTGGTCTTCAAGAAAAGCTGAAGCCGCCCTCCGCACTTGCGCCGGGGCGGTTTTTCGATTAGCCTCTCCTTGATAACGCTCACCCCCATATGTCGAACCTCCTCACCTGGTCGTACTGGTTCTCGCTCTCCGCCCGCGAACTCATGCCCTCGGTCAAGACCGGCCTCGTCGTCGCCTTCCTCGCCCTCATCGCGCTCGGGTTCCTGGCGCGCTCGGCGGCGAAGAAGCGTTCCGGCGACATGTTCTGGGCCGAAGGCGGCAAGCGCTTCGCCGCGATGGCCTTCTGGATGGGCTTCCTCGGGCTCTTCTTCGTCTGGTGTACGCACGAACTGGTCTATTTCTTCGGCGCGCGTTTCTGGTTCCTGGCCTGGCTGCTCGGCGCGCTCGTCTGGACGGGGTTCATCGCCAAGTTCCTCATCCTCGTCGTCCCGAAGAAGAAGGCCGAATACGCGGAGCAGGCGCGCATCCGCAAGTGGATCCCCAAGAACTGAACCCCCAAGAGGCCGCGAGGCCTCTTTTTCGGTTGACGCGCGGCCGAGGCCTCCGGTAGGACCGCGGCATGCCTACCGAACGGCGGAAATTCGGCGACGAAGGGGAGGGGATGGCGGCCGCGTTGCTGGCGCGCCTCGGGTTCCGCGTCCTCGCGCGGAATGTCCGCATGGGGCGCTTGGGCGAGATCGACCTCATCGCGCTCGACGGACAGGAACTCGTCTTCGTCGAGGTGAAGACGCGGCGCGACCGGTCGTTCGGGCCGCCGGAGGAAGCCGTGACGCCCTCGAAGCTCCGCACGATCGCGGCGTGCGCGGACGGCTGGCGGAACCGGAAGGGGTGGACGGGGCGCGCGTGGCGGATCGACATCGTGGCGGTCGATCTGACCGCAGGGACGCCGGACATTCGACATCTCAAGGGCGTCGCGCTAGACTGACGCGCATCGTCCATTCAAAGGAGCCCGACATGAGCGATGAGACGCCTACGGGCAAGATCCCGATCGCGCTCGACGACCCCGAGACGCGCAAGGTCCGGGAGCGCGCCCACATCACCCGGCGCGAGACGGAGCAATGGCCTTCGTGGAAGCGCCTCAAGGATGAGGAGGCGCGCGGCGAGGAGCTGCGCGCGTTCCGCGACCGCTGGCGCGCCTTCATGGAAGGCGGCTGGGAAGCCGTCCTCAAGGCCTCGCCCGCCCCCGTCGATGCGGCCCGCCGCCGCGCGCTCGCGCTCATGCCGCAGCACCCCGCCTCGATGCCGGTCGCCGAGATCGTGGCGCGCGTGGTCGACATCGAGAAGCTCGCGACGCAGGAAGAGCTCTTCGCGGCCCTGCTGCTCTGCGAGCGCCACGGTCACGCCTGTCTCGTCGCCGGCAAGGCCTTCCGCCCGCCGCCGCGTGTTCCCCGGCGCGGCCACCTGCTTGAGGACATGTACTACCTCCTCGGATATGCGAGCGCTCTCGAACCGCCCGACGACGGGAGTTGACGCCTTCCTCCGCGCGTGATATCGTCAGTCCGTAATGATGCCAGCCTTGAAATGAGGCTGGCGTTTTTCTTAGCCCAAACGCCCTATGGCAAGTCCCATCGTCCAAGCCATCCAGCAGATCTGCGAGGAGAAGAACATCCCCTACGAGGTCGTGCTGGAGACCGTCGAATCCGCGCTCGCGGCCGCGTACCGCAAGGATTTCGGCAACAAGAACCAGAACCTCAAGG
>DYFX01000046.1 GCA_020724945.1 Candidatus Paceibacter sp. | reverse complement strand
GTCGTAATCGTACTCCCGCATCGTCATCTGCGACTCGATCTGCCGGACGATTTCCAGCACGACCGAGACGATGATGAGGAGCGAGGAGCCGCCGACCACCAGGTTCTGCGTTCCGGTGAGGAACTGCTGGACGAGCAGCGGGAGGACGGCGATGACCGCGATGGCCAGGGCGCCCGCCAGCGTGATGCGGTTGACGGTGTAGGTCAGGAATTCCGCCGTCGGCTTGCCGGGGCGGATGCCCGGGACATAGCCGCCCTGCTTCTGCAGGTTCTCGGCGATCTGATCCGGCTTGAAGACGATGGAGGTGTAGAAGAAGGTGAAGGCGAGCACCAGGACGAAGTACGAGATGCCGTACACGAGCTGGTCCTGCGACACCGTCAGGACCCAGTTGGCCGCGTCGGCGACCCAGGCCGTCTTCGCGTTGACGAAGAACTGGGCGATCATCGACGGGAACAGGATGACGGAGATCGCGAAGATGATCGGGATCACGCCGGCCATGTTCACGCGCAGCGGCAGGTGGGTGTTGGACCCCCCGGCCATGCCGGCGCCGACCACGCGCTTGGCGTAGGTGACGGGCACGTTGCGCTGGGCTTCCGAGATGATGACGACGCCCGCGACCGTCGCGACCGCCACGAGCAGGAAGCCGATGTAGGCCGCGAGGCGGGACGGGTCGTAGGTCAGGATGGCCTGCTGGATGATGGACGGCAGTCCGGCGACGATGCCGGCGAAGATCAGGATGGAGATGCCGTTGCCGATCTTCTGCTCGTTGATGATCTCGCCGAGCCACATCAGGAACACGGTGCCGGCCGTCATGGTCAGCATCACGGTGAAGATGTGGAACGCGTCGAGATTCGTCAGGATGCCGGACGACTGCTTGAGCAGGCTGATCATGCCGTAGCTCTGCAGGAGGGCCATCGGCACGGACAGGTAGCGCGTGTACTGGTTGATCTTCTGGCGGCCCGACTCCCCGTCCTTCGAAAGCTCCTCGAGCTGCGGGACGATCATCGTCAGCAGCTGGAGCATGATGGAGGCGGTGATGTAGGGGCCGACGCCGAGCGCGACCAGCGAGAAGTTGTCCAGCGTGCCGCCCGAGAAGACATTCATCAGGCCGAGCAGCTGGTTCGACTGAAAGAAGCTGCGGAGGGCCGTCAGGTCGACTCCGGGAATCGGGATGTGCGCGGCGATGCGGAAGATGACCAGGATGCCCAGCACCTTGAGGATGCTGTCACGGAGGTCCTTCTGTTTCCAGAGCAGGGAGAATTTGGCCCACATAGTATCGGCAGTCTACCGCGTCGGTGAAGTCTTAGGCAACGGAACCGCCGGCCTTCTCGATCGCCGCCTTGGCGCCGGCGGAGACCTTGAGGCCCTTGAGCGTCAGCTTGCGGGAGAGTTCGAGATTGCCGACGACCTTGACGCTCGCGCGCGCGCCGGTGACGACGCCGCGCTTCGCGAGCTCGGAACGCGTGACGATGCCGCCCTGCGGGAACGCCGTCTGGAGCTCCTGGAGGGTGATGGTCTCGTCCTTGGCGTACTGGCTCTTGAAGCCGCGGAGCTTCGGGATGCGGCGGATGATCATCTTCATGCCCAAGGCGCGGAGGCCCTTGCGGCCGCCCGTGCGGGCCTTCTGACCCTTGCCGCCCTTACCGGCGGTCTTTCCGCGGCCGGAACCGGGGCCGCGGCCGATGCGGCGGCTGACGGACTTGCTGCCCTTCTTGGGCTTGAGGGAATGGAGTTTCAGCATATCAGGCGGCGACGGACGCGATGGACTTCACGCGGAGCGACTTGAGCGCTTCGATGGTGGCCTTCGCGTTGTTGATCTTGTTCTTGCTGCCGCCGAGCGACTTGCCGACGATGTTCGGGACGCCGGCGAGCTCGAGGACGACGCGCATGGCGCCGCCCGCCTTCACGCCCGTACCGGCCGGAGCCGGCTTCATCATGACCACCGCGGCGCCGAACTTGGCGTCGACGCGATGCGGGATGGTCTCCTTGACGAGCGGGACGGTGAAGAGGCGCTTCTTCGCCTGGGTGACGGCCTTGTTGACCGCGGCCGAGACATCGGCGGCCTTGGCCACGCCGTAGCCGACGCGGGCCTTGTGATCGCCGATGATGACGGTCGCGCGGAAGCGCATGCGCTTGCCGCCCTTGGTGACGCGGGTGACGCGATCGAGGGCGAGGATGCGCTGATCGAATTCCTTCGGCTCCTCGATGCGGGGGCGGCGGGGACCGCGGCGGTCGCCGCCGGCTCCGCGGCCGGCGCCCGGACCACGCTGCTGTTGGGTGTTCTGCATAGTGCGGGGTTTAGAATTCGAGTCCTCCGGCGCGGGCGCCGTCGGCCAGCGCCTTGACGCGGCCGTGATAGGTGTAGCCTCCGCGGTCGAAGACGGCGGCGGTGATGCCGGCCTTCTTGGCCTTCTCGGCCAGCTCCTTGCCGACCGCGAACGCCTTGGCGATCTTGGCCTGCATGCCTTCCGCCTCGGCCTTCTTCATCTTGGCGTCCGTCGCGGCGGCCAGCGTCTTGCCGCTGGCGTCGTCGATCAGCTGGGCCGAGATGTGCTTGGCGCTGCGGAAGACGGCCAAGCGGGGGCGCTTGGCGCTGCCGATGACGCGCGCGCGCACGCGGATGCTGCGGCGCTCGCGGGCTTCGATCTTCTTTTGGCTCGTGGATTTCATAGGCGTCGTTTACTTGGCTCCGGCCTTGGCCGACTTGCCGGCCTTGCGGCGGATGACCTCGTCGACGTACTTGATGCCCTTGCCCTTGTAGGGTTCCGGCTTGCGGATGCGGCGGATGCGCGCGGCCGTCTCGCCGACGAGCTGGTTGTCGATGCCGGTCAGGGTGAGGACATTCTTGTCGACCTTGGCGTCGACGCCGGCCGGGAGCGGGAAGTCGACCTCATGCGAGAATCCGACATCCATCTTCACGGTCTTGCCGGCGACGCTGACCTTGTAGCCGACGCCGATGAACTCGAGACCCTTCTCGTAGCCCTTCGTGACGCCGGTGACCAGGTTGGAGGCCAGGCGGCTGAAGAGACCCCAGAGGGCGCGGTCCTTCTTGTCGTTCTCGTCCTTGACGGTGACCTTCAGGACATCGCCGAGCTCCTCGTCCTTCATGCGCTCGATGCGCACATGCGGATGGATCTCGAGCTTCAGTTCCCCTTTCGGGCCCTTGACGCGGAGTTCGGTTTCGGAGACCGACACGTCCACGCCCGACGGGATCTTGATGGGTTGTTTGCCGATGCGGGACATAGGCGTGCGGATTAGTAGACCTCGCAGACGACCTCGCCGCCGAGGCCGCGCTTGCGCGCTTCCTTGTTGGTCATGAGGCCGGAGGAGGTGGAGATCACGGCGATGCCCTGGTCGTTGAGGACGCGGGGCAGATCCGACTTGGCCGCGTAGACGCGGCGGCCGGGCTTGGAAATGCGCTGGATGTCGCGGATGGCGGCGCCGTCCTCGGTGTAGCGCATCTTCAGCTTGAGCTGACCGTGGTGCGCTTCGGAAGATTCGACGCCGGCGAGGTAACCCTCCTTCTCGAGGATCTTGGCGATCTCGAACTTGACCCGCGACAGGGGCAGGACGACTTCCTGCTTGCGCACGGCGGCGGCGTTGCGCAGCCGGGTGAGCATGTCGGCGATGGGATCGGTCATCATAGGGTTACCAGCTAGCTTTCTTGATACCGGGGATCTCGCCGCGGTTGGCGAGCTCGCGGAAGCAGATGCGGCAGAGGTCGAAGTCGCGCATGAAGCCATGGCGGCGTCCGCAGCGCCAGCAGCGGCGGACGATGCGGGTCGTGAACTTCGGCTTGCGGTTGGATTTGGCGATTTGATTGGCGGTTGCCATAGGAGTGCGGCCTTAGCCGTTGAAGGGGAAGCCCATGAGTCGGAACAGTTCCAGGCCCTCTTCGCGGGTCTTGGCCGTCGTGCCGACGGTGACCTGGACGCCGTGGAGCTTCTCGATCTCGTCAGGACGGATCTCGGGGAAGGCGATGTATTCCTTGAAGCCCAGCGAGAGGTTGCCCTGCTTGTCGACCAGCTTCGGCGAGATGCCGCGGAAGTCGCGGACGCGGGGCAGCGTCACATGGATGAGCTTCTCGAGGAAGTGCCACATGCGCGCGCCGCGCAGGGTGACCTTCATGCCGATGTTCTGTCCCTGGCGGACCTTGAAGCTGGCGATCGATTTCTTCGCGAGCGTCTTGACCGGTTTCTGGCCGGTGATGCGGGTCAGCGTCGCTTCGACCGTCTCCGGGATCTTGGGATCCTTGAGGAGGTTGGTCGACATGCCTACATTGACGGACACCAACTTCAGCTTCGGGGCCGCCATGCGGTTCTTGTACCCGAAGCGCTCCATCAGCGCCGGAACGATTTTCTTGTCGTACTGTTCTCGCAACATAGGCTTATTCGACGGTTTCCTGACTCTTCTTGGCCACGCGGACCTTGCGGCCGTCTTCCATGACCTTCCAGCCGACGCGGGTCGGCTTGCCGGACTTGGGGTCGACGAGCATGACATTCGAGGCGTTGATGGGGCCGAAGAACTCGATCTTCTGTCCCTTCTCCCCCTGCTTGCGCGTCTTGGCGTGCTTATAGGTCTTGTTGACGCCGTCGACGACCACCTTGTTCTCGTCCGGGAGGACCTGCATGACCTTGCCGGTCTTGCCCTTGTCCTTGCCCGCCATGACCATCACATTGTCGTTCTTCTTGATCTTCATAGGTGATGGGGTCAGACGACTTCAGGGGCGAGGGAGACGATCTTCGTGTAGCCGCGGCCGCGGAGTTCGCGGGCCACGGGTCCGAAGATGCGCGTGCCTTTCGGCTCCTTGCTCTCCTTGTCGATGATGACGCCGGCGTTGTCGTCGAAGCGGATGTAGGAGCCGTCCTTGCGGCGGGTCTCCTTGTGGGTGCGCGTCAGGACGGCGTGGACGACATCGCCCTTCTTGACCATGCCGTGCGGCACGGCCTCCTTGACGGCGCAGGTGACGATGTCTCCGAGCACGGCGTAGCGCTTCTTGTAGCCGCCGAGCACGCGGATGACCTGGAGCTTGCGGGCGCCGGTGTTGTCGGCGACGGCGAGCATCGAGCGATGTTGGACCATATGCGCGGGTTAGGCGGCCTTGCCGGTCACGCGCCAGCGCTTGTCCCGGGAGAGGGGGCGGCACTCGACGAAGACGACCTTGTCGCCGGTCTTGTACTCGCCTTTCTCGTCATGGACCTTGTAGCGCTTGGACACGACGAACTGCTTGCCGTATTTCGGGTGGGTCTTCACGCGGTCGACCTTGACCACGATCGTCTTCTGCATCTTGTCGGAAACGACCAAGCCGACGAGCTCGCGCTTCTTGTTCTGGGTGTGCGTCGTCATACGGCTTTTACTTAGCGTTCTGCTTGATGAGAGTGAGGATCCTGGCGATGGTCTTGCGGGCCGCGCGGATCTTGCGGACCTTGGTCTCCTGGTTGGTGGCGACGGCGAAGCGCAGGGCGCGCACGCTCTCGCGTTCCTCGCGGAGCATCTTCTCGAGCTCGGCGACGGACTTTTCCTTGAGTTCCTTGAGCTTCATATCAGTCGTGTTTGGTGATGAAGCGCGAGCGGAACGGCATCTTGTAGGACGCGAGGCGCATCGCTTCGCGCGCCGTTTCCGCCGGAACGCCGTCCATCTCGAAGACGACGGTGCCCGGGCGGACGATGGCGACATAGTGGTCCACGCCTCCCTTGCCGCCGCCCATGGGGACCTCGAGGCCCTTCATGGTGACCGGCTTGTCCGGGAAGATGCGGATCCAGATCTTGCCGCCGCGCTTGATGTAGCGGGACATCGTGCGGCGGGCGGCTTCGATCTGGCGGGAGGTGACCCAAGCCGGGGTGAGCGACTTGAGGCCGAACTCGCCGAAGCTGAGCGAGAGCTTGGTGGTCGCCTTCTGGAGACCGGAGCTCCGCAGCTTGTGCCACTTGCGGTGTTTGACTTTCTTCGGGATCAGCATAGCGGCAGGTTAGGCGGCTTTGGCGGGCGCGGCCTTCGGGGCCGCGGCGCGGGGGGCCGGGCGGCCGGCCGGCGGACGGGAACCGCCGCGCGGGCCTCCGCGGAACGGGGCGCGCTCTTCAGGGCGCAGCGGAGCCTTCAAGGCCGGCGCGATGCCGTCCTTGTCGAAGATCTCGCCGCGATAGATCCAGACCTTGACGCCGATGGCGCCGAAGATGGTGCGGGCGAAGTCGGCGGCGTAGTCGATGTCCGCGCGCAGGTTGGTGAGCGGGACGGAACCCCACGAGAGCATCTCGCGGCGGGCGATCTCGGCGCCGTTGAGGCGTCCGGACACCACGACCTTCACGCCGAGCGCGCCGGCCTTCTGGGCGCGGTCGATCGTCGTCTTCAGGATGCGGCGGAAGGGCATGCGCTTCTCGAGGTCGGCGATCATGTTCTGGACGGTGATCGCGGCCGAGAGGCTCGGGCGGGTGATCTCGACGATGTTGAGCTGGAGCTTCACCTTCTTCTTGTTCGCGAAGAACTTGTCGTGAAGCTTCTTCTTGAGCTCCTCGATGCCGGCGCCGCCGCGGCCGATCACGAAGCCCGGCTTGCCGGAGTGGATCGTGATGGTGATCTGGTGGGCGCCGCGGTCGATCTCGATCTTGTCGACGGCGGCTTCCTTCAGCGCGGCGCGGAGGTAGTCGCGGATCTCGACATCCTGGCGGAGGTTGGCCTTGTAGTCCTTGCGGGAGAACCACTTCGAATCCCAGGTGTAGACGGTGCCGACGCGGAAGATTTTCGGATTGACTTTATGGGCCATAGATTACTTCTTCGCGGCGGCTTTCTTAGCGGGCTTCTTGGCGGCCTTCGGCTTCGCCTCGTGGCCGTGGTCGTGGCCGGCGTGGTCATGGTCGTGCGCCTCTTCCTTCTTCGCGGACTCCTTCTTCTTCGCGCCGGTCTTCGATTCGAGGACGAGCGTGATGTGGGAGGTGCGCTTCAGGATCGGGGCGGCGGCGCCCATGGCGCGCGGCCGCCAGCGCTTCAGGGTCGGACCCTGGTTCACGAGGGCGGACTTGATGTAGAGGCCTTCGCGATCGAGCTTGAAATTGTGCTCGGCGTTGGCGATGGCGGACTCCAGGAGTTTCTTGACCGGGCGGGCCGCGGCGCGCGACATGAAGGTCAGCTGCGCGAGCGCGGGAGCGACGGCCATCCCGCGGACGGCATCGACCACGAGGCGCACCTTGCGGGGCGACATGCGGAGATGGCGGGTGTGAGCTTTGACTTCCATAGGAGGTTATTTCTTGGCGGCCGGAGCGGCGGCCGGAGCGGCGGCCTTGGCGGCCTCGATCTCCTTCGTGAGCTTGCCGCCGTGGCGCTGGAACTTGCGCGTCGGCGCGAATTCGCCGAGGCGATGTCCGACCATGTTCTCGACGACGGTGACCGGCACATGCTGGCGGCCGTTGTGGACGCCGATCGTGAACCCGACCATCTCCGGCGTGATGACGGAGGCGCGAGACCAGGTCTTGATGACGGTCTTGTCGCCGGCCTTCAGCTTGGAGACCTTCGCGATGAGTTTGAGATCCGTGAACGGACCTTTCTTCAGGGAGCGGGACATATTACTTGCGGCGCTTCACGATGAATTTCGACGACTGCTTCTTGCGCTTGCGGGTCTTGACGCCGAGCGCGGGCTTGCCCCACGGGGTCTTCGGATGCTTCATGCCGACCGGGTGCTTGCCTTCGCCGCCGCCGTGCGGGTGGTCGACGGGGTTCATGACCTTGCCGCGGACGCGCGGGCGGAAGCCCTTATGGCGCATGCGGCCGGCCTTGCCGAGGCGGACGAGCCAGTGGTCGGGGTTGGAGACGGAGCCGACCGTGGCCGCGCACTCCTTGGAGACCATGCGGTACTCGCCGGAGGGCAGCTTGATCTGCGCCATGTCGCCTTCGATGGCCATGAGCTGGGCGGCGTTGCCGGCGCCGCGGACCATCTTGCCGCCGCTGCCGACATAGAGCTCGAGGTCGTGGATCGTGAGGCCGACCGGGATGTGCTTGAGCGGCATGCGGTTGCCGACCTTGCTCTCGATCTTGTTCCGGGAGGACATCACCGTGTCGCCGACGCTGACGCCGGCGGGCGCGAGGATGTAGCTCTTCACGCCATCCGCGTAGTTGAGGAGGGCGAGGCGTCCGCCGCGGGCCGGGTCGTATTCGATCGCGGCGACCTTGGCGGGGATGTCGTAACGGGCGCGCAGGAAATCGACCATGCGGATCATCCGCTTGGCGCCGCCGCCGCGGTGGCGGACGGTGATCTTGCCCTGGGAGTTGCGGCCGCTGATGCGCTTCTTGTGCGTCAGGAGGGACTTCTCCGGGCTCTTCTTGGTGATGTCCGCGAACGAGTCGACGCTTGCGCCGCGCCGTCCGAAGGTCGTCGGTCGATAGGATTTGATCGGCATATGCGTGATCAGGCGTTGGCGAAGAGGTCGATGCGGTCGCCCTTCTTGAGGGTCACGATGGCCTTGCGCCAGGAGGTG
>DYFX01000045.1 GCA_020724945.1 Candidatus Paceibacter sp. | reverse complement strand
AGCGGGAGCGGCTTGTCCTCCATCGCGTTGGTGGCGAAGAGCGGGATGAGCTTCTCCGGGAACTGGTGGGGGCCGTAGTTGTTGCAGCAGCGGCTGACCGTGACCTCCATGCCGAACGAGTGCGCGTACGACATCACGACATGGTCGCTGCCGGCCTTGGACGCGGCGTAGGCCGAGCGCGGATGCAGCGCGTCCTCTTCCTTGAAGGCGCGGTCCTCGTCGAGGCCGAGGTCGCCGTAGACCTCGTCGGTCGAGACATGATGGAAGCGCTTCACGCCCGCCGCGCGGCAGGCCTGGATCAGCACCTGCGTGCCGAGGACATTGTTGCGGAAGAAGGCGTGCGGATCCATCACCGAACGGTCGACATGCGATTCGGCGGCGAAGTGGACCACGGCGTCGACCCCGGAGAGCGCCGGCGCGATGTCCGACGCTTCGCAGATGTCGCCTTTGACGAACCGGTAGCGCGGGTCGGATTCGATGTCCTTCAGGTTCTCGAGGTTGCCCGCGTAGGTCAGCTTGTCGAAATTCACCACCTCCAGGTCGGGGTGGGCGCGGAGCATATGGCGGATGAAGGCGGAACCGATGAATCCGGCGCCCCCGGTCACGAGGATCCTCATAGGTAGGCCAACCTTAGCGCGGCTGTGGATAACGGTCAATCGTCAGGAAAGCGTGGCTTTGAGCTTCTCCGCGACCGTTTCCATCTCCCCTTCCGCGTACGGCTTGCCGTGCCAGTGCTCGTGCCCGTCGCCCTTGAAGCGCGGCATGACATGCAGGTGCATGTGCCCGATGACCTGTCCGGCTTCCGCGCCGTTGTTCACGCCGATGTTGAAGGCCGGGGCACCGAGCGCGCGCATGGCGGCCTTGGCGACCTTCTGGGCCACCGCGGCGATGTCGCCCAGGCGCTCGGGCGGCGTCGAGGCGAAGTCGTCGAAATGATCCTTCGGGACGACGAGCGTGTGGCCGGGATTGATGCCCTTGATGTCGAGGAAGGCCATCGTCAGGCCGTTCTCGTAGACGACGGCGGCGGGGATTTCCTTGCGGACGATCTTGCAGAAGAGGCAGTCGTTCATATCATTCGTTCTTTTCGAAAGCGGCGCGGACGGACAGCGCGGCGAGGAGCGTGATGCCGGAGGCGGCGGCGCGCCAGACGACGGAGAGCTCGCGCGGGAGGAGGAACCAGACGGCGGCGGCGGCGAGGAGCGCGGCGAAACGGAGCAGGGCGTCGGCGTTCTTCGGGCGGCGGTGCGACGGATCCATGGCGGAGACGCCGGGGTGCGTGGCCATGACGGCCACGGACGCGGCCAAGACGAAGAGCAGGAGCCAGAGCAGGTTGAACTGGCGGGAGACGAAGCCGCGTTCGACCGCCTCGAGGACGAGACAGAGCGTGAGCGCGGCGGCGCCGGCGCCCCAGGCGTCGACGGCCATCTGGTGGACGATGGTGCGCGGGTTCATCATAGCTCGAGCTTGAAGAGGTCGAACAGCTTCCGGAACTCGAACGGCGGTCGGGCGTACGCGACATCGACGCGGTCGACGCGGATGCGGGCGCCATGATCGCGGATCTGCGGCGCCGAGACGATCATCTGCACGCGGCCTTGCGAAGCGGCGAGGCCGCGGAGGTCGAAGGCGGCGGAGGCCGTGCGCCAGCCGTCGGCATCGATGTCCGGAGGCGTATAACGCGCGACGACGGCGTCGTAGGGCGAGGCCTCGAGGTCGGTCTCCCAGGTGAAGATCGGGAACTCGGGGTCGAAGGCCGTGGCGCCCGGCGGGAACGAGACGCGCGGGGGGCCGTCGCCGACCAGGGCGACGCGGCCATGGGCCGAGCGGATGCCCGTGAGCGTCATCGTCTCGGGCGCCGCGATGTCGATGCGGTAGAGGCCCGTCGCCGCGCCCGTGAGGGCGAGGTCCACGGCGCCGTCGGCCTTGCGCTCGCGCGCGAGCAGGCGCTCCTCGCCCTTCACGAGCGCGATGCGCGCGACGGCCTCCGCCGGCCCGCGGAAACCGAGCGAGACATCGAGCGGACCCTCCTGTACATAGACATAGATCGTCCTGGATCCGGGGAGCGAGAGCGCCGCCTCGAAGGGCTTTTCCTTCCCGTCCCCGACGCGCATGCCCCAGCGCGCCGGATCGATGGCGAGCACCGCCGTGCGGCCCGCCGCCGACGCGAGGATCTCCTCGGCGGAACGCGCCGTCGCCTTGCGTTCGTAGATGCGGAGGTCGCCGTCCTGCCGGGAGGCCCAGCCGGAATCGTCGAGCATCGGCAGGTCGATGGGCTTGAGGTCGAAGGTCCAGGCCTCGAGATCGGTGCGCGCGCCGAGCGCGAGATACGGCTGGCCTTCGTTGCGGTAGCGGAGCGTGACGCGCGCCTCGTCGTAGAGCCTCGGCGCCGCGACATGGAAGTACACGGGCTCGGCGACGATGTCGGAATACCACAGCGCGCCTTCCTGCGTGGGAACCGCGCGATCGAGCGGCGTGAAGCCGCCGACGAAGCCGGACGGTTCGGCCGTCCGCGCGGAGGCGGAGAGGATGCCGTCGGACGGCAGGTTCCGGGCGGCGACGATCGCGAGGAGTCCGAAGCCCGCCGCGGCCCAGAAGAGCCGAAGGAAATTGCGGAGGAAACGGAGCTGGGCGAGGGCGTCAGTCGACATGGTTTTCATCTTCATCGCGGTCATCGAACCGTTCCGCGAACGGATCGAGCCAATAGAGGGCCTCGCCCCGCGCCGGACTTTCCAGTTCGCGCCAGATGAAGCCGTAGGGATCCGCGAGCGCCGAAAGCCTGCGCGCCTCGTCCCCTTCCGGACGGAGGCCGTACCAGTAGACGGAGACGAACTCCGCGGCATCCGCGGCGGCTGTGAAGGCGGCGGCGTCCGTCGCAGGGATGATGCGCAGCCGTTCCGGCACCAGGAGCTTGTCGAAGCGCTCGGTCATCACGACGGCGCCCGGTTCGATGGCTGAAAGCAGCGCCGGTTTCTTCGCGGCGTTGCCTTCGAGCGTGGCGCGGACGGCGCGGAGACTCTCATCGCCGACGAAGACGGCCGCGCGGATGCCGAGGACGGCCGCCAGGAGGACGAGAGCGGCGGCGAAGGCGTTCCGGCGCGCGTCCGAGGCGAGGCGCGACAGGCCGAAGGCCGCGAACGCGATGGCGGCGGCGTAGGCCGGCAGGAAGTAGCGGACATACGAGGTGCCGATCGTGACCGTGCCGGGATCGAGGCGGTCGCGGATGAACCAGCTGCCGTAGAGCAGGGCCAGCCAGGCGGCGGTGAGGAGCGCCGCGAGCGCGAACGCCTTCTGCGGGCCGGTGGCCTTGCGGAAGCCGCGGAGCCACAGCGCGAACCCGAGCGCCGCCAGGAGCGACTGCCACCAGAAGAGCTTCAAGCCGTAGTGCCAGACATTGCGCGCGACGAGACGCGGGTGCACGCCGAACGGCAGGAGCGAGGACGGCGCCGCGGCGAGCGCCGGCTCCTCCGACGGCGCGGCGATGGAGGCTTCGGCTTTCGGCGCTGGGGCGACATAGGCGGTGCGCCAGGGGGAACCGTAGAGCGTGGCGTTGAGGCGCATGAGCACGAGGAACGGCACGAGGCCGCCGGCGGCCGCGACGGCCAGGCGTTTCCACCGATCCTTGCCGGCGAACGGCAGGAACGCCGCGAAGGCCGGGATGACCCAGACCGCTTCAGAGGTCCGCACGACGAGCGCCCAGGCCAGGATGAAGCCCCCCAGCGCATCGTCGGCGGCGGCGCGGGCGCCGAAGACGCGCGAAAGCGGGCGCAGCGCGAAACAGGCGGCGGCGAAGACGAGCAGGTCGAGGAACAGCATGTTGTGGAACAGCCCGCGCGAACCGTAATAGAGGACGGCGGGATGCGCGAGGAACAGGACGGCCGCGAACGCCCCCGCCTTGCGGTCGAAGAGCCTCGCGACGAGCGCGCCGAAGCAGAGCGCCGCGAGCGCCGTCAGGAGCGGCGTGTAGGCGTGGAGCGGTAGCTTGAAGAGGATCTTGAACGCGCCGAAGAGCAGGATGAGTCCGGGGAAACTGCCGGGCACGAGCGCGTCTCCGGAGACGGCCATCGAGCGCGGATGCACGGCGCCGCCTCCGAGCTCGACGATCGCGTCGACGACCATGAGCGGCTCCCCCGCCGCGACGCGCATCGCCCAGAAGGCGTTGGCGGTCTCGTCGGGCGAATTCCAGACGCCGGCGACCGGCCGTCCGTACAGGAACGCGACGGCGAGGAAGGCGGCGAGCGCGGCGATGACGGCAAGGCGTCTCATAGGCCGTGGCGGAAGAGGCTTCCGAGCGCCAGGACGCAAGCGACGCCGAAGACGAGGTAGGACGCCGTCGCGAGCGCGGCGACGCCGGTCTGCAGGAAGATCATGAAGAGCGTCACGCCGAGGACTTGGGAGAGCATCTTGAACTTCCCCCACCAGTTGGCGGAGACGATCTCGCCCTGCGTCTTGCGGTACCAGCCGCCGGCCAGGAAGGCCGCCTCGAGGCCGATGACGACGACCGCGAGCTCCGGCGGGAAGTGGCGCGTGAGCAGGAGCAGCGCGACGAGGCCGATCAGCAGCTTGTCGGCGACCGGATCCCAGAGCTTGCCCCATTCGGTCACCTGGTCGCGCGTGCGGGCGAGCGAGCCGTCGAGCATGTCGGTGAAAGCCGTCACCAGGAAGAACGGCACCGCCAGATCATACCGGCCCTCGTAGAGCAGCCAGAGCACCATGGGCGTCATGAACATGCGCGCCACCGTGATCTGGTTGGGCGTCGTCTCTTTCGGCACGAGCTTGAGCACCGTGGCCGCCAGGAAGCGGTCGTGCGGGTAGGTCTTCGCGGGCATCGTCCTGTGGTAGAATCAGGCTATGAAGCCGCTTCATTCTACCATTTTGGCGTCCATCGGCGGAGCCCTGGCTTCGCTCGGGTTCGCCTCGGCGGCCTTGGGCGTCTTGCGGCCCCTGGGCGGCCTCCTGTTCCTCGCCGGCCTCACGCAACTGACGGGGCGGATGGCGTTTCCGGAGGAACGGCGGCCGATCCGCTGGGCGTTCGGTCTCTTGGGCGCGCTCGCGCTCACGGCCGTCTTCGGCACCGTCGTCTACTACGCCTATCGCCTCGACGCCATCGGGCTCTCCTGGCTCCTCGTCACCTTGCCGTGGGTCGTCTTCGCGTTCACGCCGTTCGCGTCGTCGCGGCGCGAGAAGACGGAAACGGAAGCGTTGACGGTCGAGAAGACGGCGCCCGAAGATTCGCTCTCGGCCGTCCTCCTCGTCCTCGCGGCCCTCTGCGACGCCGCCGCGCTCCGATGGCTCGTCGGCGCGCGCACCGAAGAGGCCATCCGTACCCCGTGGGAAGCCGTGCCGCCCATCTTCTTCCTCTGGATCGGTCTCGGCACCGCCTGCCTCGCCGCGCTCGCCTACCGCAAGCGCTACCCGCATCTCGCGCTCGGCGCGATGGCGCTCCATCTCTTCGCGCTGCTCGCGCCCGCCGCGCTCGTCTACGCCGTCGGCTACGGGTTCGATCCGTTCGTGCATCAGGCCGCCGAGCGGCTCGTGGCGGCGGAGGGCGCCGTCACGCCGAAGACGCCGTACTATGTCGGGCAGTACGCGCTCGTGACCGTGATCGCCAAGCTCTTCCGCCTCGGCGTCGAAGGCGTCGACCGCTTCCTCCTGCCCGTCATGACCGCGCTCTTCCTGCCCGTCTCCGCCGCCTGGCTGCTCCGCCGCGGCTTCGGCGTGGCGCGGCCGCTCGCGCTCGTGGGCGCGCTCGGCGTCTTCCTCCTGCCGCTCGCCTCGTTCGTCTCGACCACGCCGCAGGGGGTCTCCAACCTGTTCTTCCTGCTGACCGTCATGATCGGCGCGGCCTGGCTCCACGCGCACCGCCCCCCGCTCGGCTTCGTGCTGGCGCTGGCGGCCGCGTCGCTCGCGGCGCACCCCCTGGCCGGCATCCCGGCCGCCTTCGCCGCCGCGCTGCTCATGACCGTGAAGCTCCGGCACGACGGCATCCCGATGGCGCGCCTCGCCAAGGGCGTCGTCTTCGGCATCCTGGTCGGCGTGGCCGCGCTGGCGGTGCCGCTCGCCTTCTCGCTGCGCGAGGGCAAGGGCAGCCTGCCGATCGAAGCCGCCTTCTCGAAGCCGATCGCGACGCTCGTCGAGAATGTCCCGTTCGAAGGGCCGGGCATCGAGACGCGCTACCGCCCGCTTCTCGATTTCGCGGAATTCATCGACCGCAACTATGACCTCTTCTGGTTCCTGCTGGCCGGCGCCGGGGCGTGGCTCCTCGGACGGAAGAAGCCGTATCGCCGTTCGGCGCTCGCGCTCGGCGGACTGTCGCTCGCGCTCCTGGCCGGCTCCTCGATCTTGCGGACGGGCTTCACCTTCGAAGGCGTCATCGGCTACGAGCAGGGCAACTACGCCGCACGGCTCTACGAAGCGGGTCTCTTGGCCGCTTCGCCGCTCGTCCTGGCCGCCTTCGCGTGGTGGTGGCGCGCGCTCGGACGGACCGACGCCGCCGTGCGCTTCCTGATGGCGCTCGTCTTCGCCGCGGCCGTCGCCGCGCTGGCCTACGGCGCCTTCCCCCGCCTCGACGACTACCGCTACAGCCGCGGCTATTCGACCTCCGGACACGATGTCGAAGCCGTCCGATGGATCGGCACGCACGCCATCGGACCGTATGTCGTCCTCGCCAACCAATCCGTCTCCGCGGCCGCGCTGCGCGAGTACGGCTTCCGCACCTACTACGGCGACCAGTTCTACTACGCCATCCCGACCGGCGCGCCGCTCTACCGCCGCTACCTCGAGATGGTCTACGACGGCCCGTCGCGCGCGACGATGGAAGCCGCCATGCGCGACATCGGGGTCGGGCAGGCCTTCTTCGTCGTCAACGACTACTGGACCGACGGCGCGCGCATCGTCGAGGCGGCCAAAAAGACCGCCGACTCCTGGCAGGAGATCGGCGGCGGCAAGCTGTTCATCTTCCGGTATACGCTTCCGTAGGCTTGGCCCGGTAGCGGATCGGCACCACGGGACCTTCGTGCGGCAGCGCGAGGTCCTTTTCGGTATAGAGGGAGACGAGCCGTTCGGCGTGGCGCTCTTCGGTGAGGAGATCGGCCGAGCGGCGCGCGGCCTTCGAACGCGCGGGCCAGGCGCCCTTCTCGTCGCAGGCGCGCTTCATCATGGCGACGAGCGAGGCGACGCTCCCCGCCTCGAAGACGAGGCCGTTCTCGCCGTGCCGCACGAGTTCGGCGGCGCCGCCGATGTCGGCCGCGATGACCGGCACGCCGTAGGCGAACGATTCGACGATGACGGTCGGCGCGTTCTCGTAGCAGAGCGACGGCACGACCGCGTACTCGGCCTTCGAGAACATCTCCGTGAACTGGGCGGGGCTCTTCTTGCCGAAGAAGGCGATGCGGACATCCTTGCCGGCGATGCGCCGCGCCTCTTCGTCCAGGGAACCCGCGCCCACGATGTCGAGACGGATCTTCGGCCGGTCCTTGGCGAGCCGGCGGAACGCCTCGATGAGCAGGAGGATGCCCTTGTGCCGTTCGACCTGTCCGAGGAACAGGAAGCGCGTCTCGACCGACGGCGCGTGCGGCGCCGGCGCGGCGCGCGGCGCGGGATTCGGCAGGAAGACGCCGTGCGATGACGGGAAGAATCCGCGGGCGCGATAGAAATCGAGCAGGAACTTCGACGGCGAGATGACGAGGTCGGGCGAACCGAACGCGCGGCGGGCGGAGGCGGCGAACATCCGCGAGACCGGATCGGTCACTCCGAAGCCGCTTTCGCGGCCTTTGATGATGAGCCCGGAGGGCGCGACGAGCTGGACATCGTGCAGGGTGTGCGCGTGGCGGATGCCGAGCTTGCGGATGACGCGCGGCACGGACAAGCCCAGCCCCTTCAGGTTGTGGGTATGGACGACATCGGGGCGTTCCGCCTGCAGGATGCGCCCGATGACGCCGGCGGCGTGCGCGTTCTTCGCGTCCCAGGCGTGCCAGAGGAGGCGCGCCGGCGCGGAATGCCGGCCGATCTCGCCGTAGAAGAAAAGATTGAGCGGATGGAACCGCCAGACGCGGACGCCGGACTCCTCCGTCATCCGCGGCTCGACGCTGCCGTCGGGCCGGACGGGTTCGGCCGTGATGACCGAAACCTCGTGCCCGAGCGCCTTGAGCGCGCGCGCCTCCGTCTCGACGACGCGTTCCGCGCCGCCGCGCGCGTGCGGAGGATACAAGTTGGAAATCAGGCAGATGCGCATGATGACGGAAGTATAGCAAAAAAGGGGGCCGTTGACATCCGCGGCGGCGCCCGCGTAGGAACGCCTCGGCACGAAAACTCACCCCTGACGCAAATGCGTACAAGCGAAAAAACGAGACGGGCCGTGATCGAGGCGCTTGAGGCGGCGTCCTTCGGGTTCGAAGTCCTGCTGACGACCAGGAGCCATCAGCGCGTGCTCGTCGGGCAGGGGCTCGAAGGTATCCGCCGGGTCGTCCGGGAGCGGCGCGCATGGGAAATGCGTGCCTGGATCCGCGCCGCCAGACGCGCGAAGCTGATCGAGACCAAGCGCGTCGGCGACCGGATACGGGTCGCGTTGGCCGAAGAGGGCCGTATCCGCCTGCTGAAAGAGCGGATTTTGGCGGCACCGAAACTCGGCGACGGTTCGATGACCTTCGTCGCGTTCGACTTCCCGGTCACCCAGCGCGCGGCGCGCGACGCGTTCCGCAGGTTCCTGAAGACCGCCGGTTTCCGCATGCTGCAGCAGAGCCTTTGGTCCACCCGCCGCGATGTCACGGAGCCGATGCTGGCGTTCATCAGGCGGAGCGGCGCCGCGAAATGGGTGCGGATCCTGAACGGAAACGAAAAAGGACCGTGAACCGTTTTGCGTCAGGTGACGCAAATCCGTACAAGGTCATTTTCAGGCGATGCGGGGTTCGGGGGAGGGTCGCGGATGTCGCGCGCGGGCGGTGGGCGCGGCGTCAGCCGATGACGGCGGCGACGACGGCCTTGTCGGCGATGGGGCGGGCGTAGAGGCGTTCGGCGCGCGCACGGGCGGCGCGGCCCATGGCGGCGGCGCGCTCCTCGGCGACGAGCAGGTCCGTGAGGGCGCGCGCCAGGGCGGCGGCGTCGTTCGGCGGGACGCGGAGGCCCGTGACGCCGTCCTCGACGACGGTGCGCACGCCCGGAAGGTCGGAGACGACGGACGGGACGCCGCAGGCGGCCGCCTCCGCGGTCACGATGCCGAAGGCTTCGGAGCGGTCGATGGAGGGCAGGACATGGACGCGGGCGTGGCCGAAGCACTCCTGGAGGTGTTCGTCGGGCACCTTGCCGACGAACCAGACGCGCTTGTCGATGCCGAGCTCGAGCGCGCGCCGTTCATAGGAAGCGCGAAGGTCGCCGTCGCCGACGATGGCGAGGCGCGCTACCGGCACG
>DYFX01000044.1 GCA_020724945.1 Candidatus Paceibacter sp. | reverse complement strand
CCCGACGCTCGTCGCGCTCTGGGGCATCGGCCTCCGCAACGACGCCATCGCGGAACGCCTCGCGCTCGAAGCGCCGCCCATCGTCTCCAAGAACTACGAGGCCGCGCTCGCGGAACCGACGCTTTTCAAGCACCTCTTCGCGCCGGAGCGCTGGCACCTCTATCCCCAGGGCTTCTTCCTGTACTTCCGTTTCCCGCACCGCATCTCGGACCTCGGTACCGGCGAACCCGTCGCGGACCCGAATCCGGACGGCGATGTCGTCCTGCATCTCGACGCCAAGCGCCCCTTCGCGCCCCAGCCTCCGACGCAGGTCGCCGCCAAGATCCTGCTGACGCTGTTCCATTGGACGCTCCTCGCGCTCGCGGCGTATGGTCTGTGGAGGGGGAGACTGCCGCGGCACGCCAAGCTCGGCCTCATGATTCCCATCGTCTTCGCCTTCGCCACCATCATGTTCTACGGCATCAAGCGCATCCAAGGTTTCGAAGGCCTCGAACCGCTCGCGCGCTACCGCTTCCCGTCCGAGCCGTTCATCCTGCTCCTGGCGGTCGCCGGCGCGCTGGCGTTCCGGGCGCGACGCAAGAGATGATATGGACGCCGCGCAGATCAAGGACTTCTACCAGACCTACGGCGACCGCATCGTGGACAAGCGGCTGAATTCGCCGTACCCGCTCCGCCGCCATGCGCATCGGATGGGCTACGAATCGATCGCCAAGTTCGTGAAGCCGGGCGAGACGGTGCTCGACGCCGGCTGTGGCGAAGGCGTGCTCGCCTGGTACCTCGCCGAACGCGGCGCCAAGGTGACGGCGATGGACATCTCGGGACCGAATGTCGAGAACGCCAAGGCGTTCCTCGAGAAGAAGGGCGTGCTCGACCGCGTGACGGTCCTGCAAGGCGACGCCGAGAACCTGCCGTTCCCCGACGCGAGCTTCGACTGGGTCGTCTCGTCGCATGTGCTCGAGCACCTGCCGGATTTCGACAAGGGCCTTTCCGAAATCCGCCGCGTCACGAAGAAACGCGCCATCGTCGCGCTCCCGACCTGCCTGAATCTCGCCGGCGCTTCCCAGCTCGGCGGCGCCGATTTCTGGCGTCCTTCGAAGCGCGCGCTCCTCGCGCTCCCGTGGGGCCTGCTCCGCATCCTGCTCAACCTCGGACGCGAAGGCGTGCAGGAAGGCTACGCCGGCGTCGGCGAACTCCCGCACATCTGGCGCTACCCCTGGGTCATGCGCCGCCGCCTCAAGAAGGGAGGCTTCCGCATCCTGCGTTTCGAGGCGGCGACGCTCGTCCTGCCGTACTTTTCCTTCCTGCTGCCGCTCGTGAAATTCCTCGACCGCCACAAGCACCTGCCGATCCTCAAGAACTTCGGCTACGGATCGATCGCGCTGCTTGAGAAGGAAGAAAAGACGCCTTGAGTGGCGTCTTTTCCTATCGCCCCTTCCTCTTCATCACGCTATACGCCGTCTTCAGCACGATGGCTACATCGAGCGCCAACGAACGGTATTTGAGGTAGTAGAGGTCGTGGCGAAGTTTCAGCAGGTGGTCGTCGTGCGTCGCGGCGTAGGGCGCGCTCACTTGCGCCCAGCCGGTCAGGCCGGGGCGCACCAAGTGGCGGACCGGGAAGAGAGGGATCGTCTTCGCGAGTTCCGCCTCGATCTCCGGGCGCTCCGGGCGCGGGCCGACGAAACTCATCTCGCCGCGCAGGATGTTCCAGAGCTGGGGAAGCTCGTCGATCCGCGTGGCGCGGAGGAACCGTCCGACGCGCGTGACGCGCGGGTCATGGTCCTGCGCGAACGCCGCGCCGTGCTTCTCGGCGTCGACGCGCATCGTCCGGAACTTCAAGATGGAGAAGACGCGCCCGCCCTTGCCGACGCGCGCCTGGCGATAGAGCACGGGGCCGCGGTCGTCGATGCGGATCGTGAGCGCGACGAACGGCGCGATCGCGAGCGCGGGGAGCGCGAGGAGCGCGGCGCAGAGCAGGTCGAAGAGGCGCTTGCCGTGCTCGTAGACGGCGGCTTCCTGCGCCGCCAGGTTGTCGACGATCCAGCGCTCGTCGAGCGCCGACTCCGGCACCGAGTGGCGGATCTTCTCGTAGAAGGCGGGCAGATCCACGACCGTCACCGCTTCGAAGAACTTGCGGTACAGGCGCTCGGTCATCTCCGGATTGCCGTGCAGCCCGCGCGCGACGACGATGATGTCGCAGGCGGGGAGTTCCGCGCGCGCGCCTTCCTCGAGCGCGGCCACGCAGGTGTAGCCGAGCTGGGGGTTGGAGGCGAGCACTTCGCAGAGCGCGGCCGCCTCCGCGCCGCCGCCCAGGAACAGCACCTTCAGGCGGAAGCGGTCCTGCGCGAAGACGCGCATCGAGAGCGTCCGCCAGCCGAAGAAGAGCGCCGCGTAGAACGCGACGGCGATGACGAGGTTCGTCTTCGGCGCGATATCGAAGCTCGGCACGGCGTAGAAGACCGCGATGGAGATGAAGAGCGCGGCGAGCAGGCCTTCGACGGCGCGCGCGCCGAGCTCGATGCGGCTGCGAAGCGCGTCGAAATCATAGAGGCCGACGACATAGAAGACGACGAACCAGACGGCGAAGACGACCGTGAACGGTCGGACATGCCCGTCCCACTGCACGGCGAAGTCGGCCTGTCCGTAGCGGACGAGCAAAGCGAGCGCGAGCGCGCCGTACGCGGCGAGGAGGTCCCCGGCCGCCAGGATCAGCGTCTTGAAACTGCGGATTCCGCCTGACATACCGCCTTCAGTCTAGCCTCGTTCGCCTTGAATTTCAAGCGCGGCGGGCGTATCGTGGGAGCGTCAAACGACCATGCGCATCGCCTTCATCACCACGACTTCGGACGAGACCATCGGCTGGGGGCGCTATGCCGCCGGCTTCTTGCGCGAGGCGCGGCGGCGGCACGGCGCGGGGAATGTCATCGCTCCCGACCCGACGCGCCTCCGTTCCAGGGAGATCCGATGGCATCAACCCGGCCTCGCGCTCCTCGACGCGCTCTCGCTTCGCAAGGAGCTGAAGGGCGTCGATGTCATCCATGCCGCCGTCGAGCCCGCGGCGCCGGTCGCGTTCTTCCTGTCGATCCTCCTCGGCAAGCCGCTCGTCGTCTCGGTCTGCGGCACCTTCGCCGACATCCGCTCGTATTCGTCCGCCGTGCGCTGGCTCTATCGCCTGGCGTTCCGCCGTGCCGGCCGCGTGGCGGTCTTGAGCAAGTACACGCTGAAGGTCTTCGAACAGGGGACGAAGGGCGCCAAGACGACCATCGTCTACGGCGGCTTCACGCCCGTCGAACGCGGTGGTCGCAAGGACGCGATGAGCGGAGAGGGCCGCATCGTCTCGGTCGGCGCGGTCAAGGCGCGCAAAGGCTTCCATACGCTGGTCGAGGCGCTCGGTACGTTGAAGGCGAAGGGCTTCAGTTTCCGCGCCGACATCATCGGCCCGAAGGAACCGAACGCCTACGCCGCGCGGGTCGAGGGGCGCGTGCGGGAACTGGGGCTCGACGATCGCGTGCGTCTCGCCGGCCGCGTCCCGGAAGACGAACTGAACGCGGCCTACGGCGCCGCGGATCTGTTCGTCCTGCCGTCGGAGCACGACGGCACCGCCTTCGAGGGTCTCGGCCTGGTCTATCTCGAAGCGATGACCTACGGCTTGCCGGTCATCGGCTGTCTCGATTCCGGCGCGGAAGACATCATCCAGGACGGCGTGAACGGATTCCTCGTCCCGCCCGGAAACCCCGAGAAGCTCGCCGCCGCCATCGAGCGCGTCCTCTCGGATGAAGGGCTTTGGAAACGCATGTCGGACGCCGCACCCAAGAGCATCGACCGCTTCCGCTGGGAGACGGTCGGCGCCGACATGGACGCCGCCTATCAGGACGCCATCAAGGACTATGCAGGCTGACCGCATCAAAAATTTGTTCGGCGACCGGTTGAAGGAACAGGAACCGCTCGCGAAGCATGTCAACATCCGGATCGGAGGTCCGGCGGATTTCTATCTCGAAGCGAAATCGTCCGACGAGATCGTGCGGGCGGTCGAAGCCTGCCTCGCCGACGGCCTCCCGTTCGTCGTCTTCGGCGGCGGCTCCAACACCCTCCCGAGCGACGAGGGCTTCCGCGGCCTCGTCATCCAGGCCGCCAACCGCGGCTGGTCGATCGACGGGGAGCGAGTCTACGCCGAAGCGGGCGTGCCCTCGGCCTTCCTGGCGCGCAAGACCGCCGAAGCGGGGCTGACGGGCCTCGAATGGGCCGTCTCGCTCCCGGGCACCGTCGGCGGCGCCGTGCGCGGCAACGCGGGATGCTTCGGCGGCGAGACGAAGGACGCGCTCGCGTCGGTCGACGCCCTGCGGGTCGCGGACGGCAAGGTCGAGCGCGTCGTCTACACGCCGGTGGACTGCCGCTTCGGCTATCGCGAATCCGCCTTCAAGCGGAGCGCCGACATCATCCTCGATGTCGAGTTCGAGCTCGCGCACGCGCCCAAGGAGGCGTGCCTCGCCAAGCTCGATGCCGTGCTCTCCCAGCGCAAGCTCGAACAGCCGAGCGACAACCCTTCGGCCGGCTGCATGTTCAAGAATTTCGATTTCACGGACGAGGCCGACATCGCCAAGCTGAAGGCGGCGCTCGAAGTGCCGGAGGCCTTCCTGAAGGCCAAACGCATCCCCGCCGGCTGGCTCATCGAGCAGGCCGACCTCAAAGGCACGACGATCGGCGGGGCGCGGGTCTCGCCCAAGCACGGCAACTTCCTGGTGAACCTCGGGAACGCCACCGCCTCCGATGTCCTCCAGCTCATCTCGCTCGTCAAGATGAAGATCCGCGATCTCTACGGCGTCCAGCTCGAGGAGGAGGTCCAGTTGCTCGGATTCTGAAAACCGGATACCCTCAAGCGCGTATGCAGAAAACCGCCTTCGTCACCGGCATCACCGGACAGGACGGCCCGTATCTCGCCAAGCTCCTCCTCGAGAAGGGCTACCGCGTCTTCGGTCTCGTCCCGCGCCACTCGAACCCGAACTTCTCGAACACCGATTACCTCGGCGTCACCTCCGGCATCGAGTTCGTGACGGGCGACCTGACGGACGAAGGCTCCCTGCTCCAGCTCATCCGCTCCACGCGGCCCGACGAGGTCTACAACCTCGCGGCGCAGTCGTTCGTCGGCGCGTCCTGGGATCTCGCGCGGCTGACGACCGAAGCCAACGCGCTCGGCGTCCTCTATCTCCTGAACGCCGTCAAGCATCATCAGCCCACGGCAAAGTTCTACCAGGCCTCGACCAGCGAGATGTTCGGCAACAGCGCCGAAGACGGCGGCGTCCAGACGGAGCGCACGCCGTTCCATCCGCGCAGCCCCTACGCCATCTCGAAGCTCTACGCCTACTGGATGACGGTCAACTTCCGCGAGAGCTACGGGATGTTCACCGCCAACGGCATCCTCTTCAACCACGAGTCGCCGATCCGCGGCCGCGAGTTCGTGACGCGCAAGATCGCCGAAGGCGTCGCGCGCATCAAGCTCGGTCTCGAGGAGAGCATCAGCCTCGGCAACCTCGACGCGCGCCGCGACTGGGGCTTCGCCGGCGATTATGTGGAAGCGATGTGGCTGATGCTCCAGCAGTCCCACGGCGACGACTACCTCGTCTCGACGGGGGAGACGCATTCCGTCCGCGAGTTCCTGGACGCCGCCTTCGCCCATGTCGGCATCGCCGATTGGCAGGGCCTCGTGAAGGTCGACCCGCGCTTCAAGCGGCCGGCCGAGGTCAATGTCCTCCAGGGCAAGTCCCGCAAGGCCGAAGAGCGGCTCGGCTGGAAGCCGAAGGTCGGCTTCGAGGAGCTGGTCCGGATGATGGTCGACGCCGACCTCGAACGGCAGCGCGCCAGGCTTGGCGAAAAGGCCTTCGCGGTGTAGGATTCCCTCACGCATTTTCACCACATACCTATGAAGATCAACCGCATCAAAGGGACCAACCTCGACCTGACCGACGCCATCAAGGACGCCGTCGCGAACGAGCTTTCCGCCCTCGATCCGATGGTCGAGCGCTGGGGCGACGCCGCCTCCGCCGATGTCGAGGTCGGCCGCACGACCAACCACCACCATAAGGGCGAGGTCTTCCGCGCCGAGGTCAACCTGCAGATCCCCGGCAAGCTCCTGCGCGCCGAGGACGAGAACGAGGACCTCTATATCGCCATCAAGAATGTCGCCGGCACGCTCGGCCGCGAGCTGAACAAGGAGAAAGAACTCCGCGGCTGAACCACCTCCTGATGTCCCTGCTCCGGAAGATTTTCGGCGATCCGAACGACCGCGTCGTCGCCAAGCTGAAGCCCGTCGTCGAGAAGATCGGCACCCTCGAGAGCGAGGTCCAGAAACTCTCCGACGAAGGCCTGGCGGCCAAGACCGGCGAACTCAAACAGCGGCTGAAGGACGGCGCGACGCTCGACGAGCTCCTGCCGGAAGCTTTCGCGTCCGTGCGCGAGGCCGCGCGCCGCACCCTCGGACAGCGCCATTACGATGTCCAGCTCCTGGGCGGCATGGTCCTGCATCAGGGCGGCATCGCCGAGATGCGCACCGGCGAAGGCAAGACGCTCGTCGCCACCGCCGCCGTCTACCTGAACGCGCTCGAAGGCAAGGGAGTCCATGTCGTCACCGTCAACGACTACCTCGCCAAGCGCGACGCCGCCTGGATGGGCCAGGTCTACCATCTCCTCGGGCTCTCCACGGCCTGCATCAACCACATGACGGCCTACGCCTACGACCCGCTCTACAAGGCGGCCAAGAGCGAGGAGGCCGAGAAGGCGCGCGACGCCGAACGCGACGAGACGGCCAGCTTCCGCGTCGACATGGACTTCATGCGACCCATCGGCCGCAAGGAGGCCTACGAATGCGACATCACCTACGGCACCAACAACGAGTTCGGCTTCGATTACCTGCGCGACAACATGGCCACGCGCCCGGAGCTGATGGTCCAGCGCGAGCTGAACTACGCGGTCATCGACGAGATCGACTCCATCCTGATCGACGAGGCGCGCACGCCGCTCATCATCTCCGCCCCGGCCGAGGAATCCTCGGACCTCTATTACCGCTTCGCCGATGTCGTCTCGCTCCTCGAGGAGGGCAAGGACTACAATGTCGACGAGAAGATGCGCGCCGCCACCTACACGGAGGAAGGCCAGAACCGCCTCTCGAAGGCGCTTGGCACCGACCCGTGGAAGGCCTCCGACATCATGACCATCTACCACCTGGAAGCCGCGCTCCGCGCCAAGGCGCTCTTCCACCTGGACAAGCAGTATGTCGTGCGCGACGACAAGGTCGTCATCGTCGACGAGTTCACGGGGCGCATGATGCCGGGCCGCCGCTATTCGGAAGGCCTGCACCAGGCCATCGAGGCCAAGGAGCATGTGCGCATCGAGCGCGAGAGCCGCACGCTCGCGACCGTCACCTTCCAGAACTATTTCCGATTGTATAGGAAGCTCGCCGGCATGACGGGCACCGCCTCCACCGAAGCGGAAGAGTTCGCCAAGATCTACAAGCTCGAGGTCACCTCCATCCCCACCAACAAGGCGCCCCAGCGCATCGACCACGGCGACCGCGTCTACAAGAACCGCAAGGGCAAGTTCGCCGCCGTCGTGCAGGAGATCAAGGCGCGCAACGAGAAGGGCCAGCCGGTCCTGGTCGGCACCATCTCCATCGAGCAGAACGAGGAGCTCTCCCACCTGCTCGAGCTCGAGGGCGTCCCGCACCAGCTCTTGAACGCCAAGAACCACGAGCGCGAAGGCGAGATCGTCGCGCAGGCGGGCCGCAAGGGCGGCGTCACCATCGCCACCAACATGGCCGGCCGCGGCGTCGACATCATCCTGGGCGGCAACCCGTACGACGCGGCCGCCGCCGCGGAAGTGCGCGAGCTCGGCGGTCTGGCCGTCATCGGCACGGAGCGCCACGAGTCGCGCCGCATCGACAACCAGCTGCGCGGCCGCGCCGGCCGTCAGGGTGACCCCGGCTCCTCGCAGTTCTATGTCTCGATGGAGGACGACCTCATGCGCATCTTCGGTTCCGACCGGATGAAGAACATGATGGACCGGCTCGGCATCCCCGACGACATGCCCATCGAGAACGGCCTCGTCTCCAAATCCATCGAATCGGCCCAGCACAAGGTGGAGGGCCACAACTTCGACACGCGCAAGCACCTCCTCGAATACGACGATGTGCTGGGCAAGCACCGCGAAGGCTTCTACCGCCGACGCCGCGAGATCCTGCTTGCGGAGGACGCCCTGGTGAAGGAGCGCGTCTTCGAGATGGTCGAGCGCGAGATCGAGCAGGTCACGCTCTTCCACGCCGCCGGCGACGACGAGTCCGCCTGGAACCTCGAGGAGATCTACGAGGTCGTCTCGACCATCTTCCAGGTGCCGAAGGAGGCGCGCGTCAAGATGGACGGCATCCACCACGCGCTCGCGGCCAAGGGCGACAAGCTCGCCGGCATCCACGCGCGCACCGCCATCATCCAGTACCTGACGGGCATCGCCCGCGCGCAGTTCGAGCGCGTCGAACGCGACATCACGCCGGAGCTTTTCGTGCAGGTCTGCCGCGGGCTGTCGCTGCGCGCCATGGACACCTTCTGGATCGAGCATCTCGACGCCATCGACCACTTGCGCAAGGGCATCGGCCTGCGCGGCTACGGACAGCGCGACCCGCTCGTCGAATACAAGAAGGAGGCCTACCGCATGTGGAACGAACTCCTGCACGCCATCGAGCGGCAGATCGTCTACTCCGTCTTCAAGGTGCAGGTCGCCCAGCAGATCGCGCCGTCGCTCCTCGAGCGCGGCAACATCACGCTCACGGCGCCGGCCAAGGAAGGCGACCGGGCGCTGGCGGCGTCGGAGGAGGGGAATGCCGACAAGTCTCCCGCGACGGCCATCGATCCCGGCCTCCCGAAGGTCGGCCGCAACGACCCGTGTCCGTGCGGCAGCGGGAAGAAATACAAGAAGTGCCACGGGGCGTGAAGCCGCCCGGCGCGGCGGCGATGTGCCGTCGCGTTTTCGTTCCCGCGTTTTTGACTTCCGGCGCCCGAAACCCTATGCTGGCAAAGATTATTCGCCTGATGACGCACCCGCTTCCGTCTATGGAGGACACCGCCTCGACCGCGACGCTCGCACGCACTTCGATCGCCGCGGATCCCGACGACGGCGGCCGCGCCATCCTCTCCGAGGAAGCCGTGCGCCAGGGCGCCGTCTGGAGCCTGCCGGAAGTCGATGCCGAGAGCGCCGTCTGGGACGGCCTCGCTTCGGAAAACGAGATCCACGCCGCCATCGCGGCCTCCAGCGAAGAGCGCGAGCGCGAGAAGGGCCGCGAAAGCCTGGAGTTCATCCTGCGGCATCTCGAACCCGGCATGCGGGTCCTCGATCTCGGCTGCGGCTACGGACGCCTCGCCAAGTA
>DYFX01000043.1 GCA_020724945.1 Candidatus Paceibacter sp. | reverse complement strand
CCGAAGCTCGGATCGTAACCCTTTTCGACAAGAAGCTTCTTCGCCGCGCTTGAGACCTCCAGCGTGATGTGGCGGTCCTTCAGGCGGTCCTGGACGCGGGAGAGCTGGACATCGACGATCTTTTCGAGGTGTTCGGGTTTCAGGGCGTGGAAGACGACGGTCTCGTCGACGCGGTTCAGGAACTCGGGCTTGAAGGATTGCTTCAGGAGCTCCATGACGCGGTCGTGGAGGGTCTTGTCGGCGCCGTGTTCCTCCTCGAGCGAGAAGCCCATGACGCCGGAGCGCTTGCCGAGGTCGAGGATCTCCTCGGATCCGACATTGCTCGTCATGACGATGATGGTGTTCTTGAAGTTCACGGTGCGGCCCTTGCCGTCGGTCAGGCGGCCGTCGTCGAGGATCTGGAGGAGGGTGTTGAAGACTTCCGGATGCGCCTTCTCGATCTCGTCGAAGAGCACCACCGAGTAGGGGCGGCGGCGGATGGCTTCGGCCAGCTGGCCGCCTTCCTCGTGGCCGACATAGCCGGGAGGGGAGCCGAGCATGCGCGAGACGGAATGGCGCTCGCCGTATTCCGACATGTCCAGGCGGACCATGGCGTTCTCGTCATTAAAGAGGAACGAGACCAGCGATTTGGCCAGTTCCGTCTTACCAACGCCCGTCGGGCCCAGGAAGATGAAGGAGCCCATGGGGCGCGTTTCCTCGCCCACGCCCGCCCTGGAGCGCCGGACGGCGTCCGCGACGGCCTTGATGGCCTCCTCTTGGCCCACCACGCGCTTGGCGAGCTCGTCCTCGAGGTGGACCAGCTTCTGCTTCTCGGATTCGAGCATCTTCTGCACCGGAATGCCGGTCCAGCGGGAAACGACGGCGGCGATGTCCTCTTCGTCGACCTCTTCTTTCAAGAAGCGATGGTCCTTCTGGAGCTTGCGGAGCACGAGTTCGGCCTCCTTGAGCGCCTTCTCGGCGTCGGGGATCTGGCCGTAGCGGATCTTGGCGACCTGCTCGAGTTCGCCCTTGCGTTCCAGGATGTCGGCTTCCTGCTTCAGCTTGTCGATCTTCTTCTTGCTCTCGCGGATCGTGGTGATGGCATCCTTCTCGTTCTTCCAGCGCAATTCCAAGCCGCCTGCCTTTTCCTTGAGTTCGCCGAGTTCCTTCTCGACCTCCTTGAGGCGCTCCTTGGCGTGCTTGTCGGTCTCCTTCTCGAGCGCGCGCTTCTCGATCTCGAGCTTCGTGAGGGTGCGCTTCAGGGTGTCGAGCTCCTGCGGCTGGGAGTCGATCTGCATGCGGAGGGCCGAGGCGGCTTCGTCGATGAGGTCGACGGCCTTGTCCGGCAGGAAGCGGTCGCTGATGTAGCGATGCGAAAGGTTCACGGCTTCCACGATGGCGCCGTCGGTGATGCGCACGCCGTGGTGGAGCTCATAGCGCTCCTTGATGCCGCGCAGGATGGCGATGGCGTCGTCCGCGCTAGGTTCGTCGACCGTGACGGGCTGGAAGCGCCGCGCGAGGGCGCCGTCCTTCTCGATGTGGCGTTGGTATTCCTTCAAGGTGGTCGCGCCGATGCAGCGAAGCTCGCCGCGCGCGAGGGCGGGTTTCAAGAGGTTGGAGGCGTCCATGGCGCCGTCGGAACCGCCAGCGCCGACAAGCGTGTGGAGCTCGTCGATGAAGAGGATGATGCCGCCGTTCGACTTCTCGATCTCCTTCAGCACGGCCTTGAGGCGCTCCTCGAACTCGCCGCGGAACTTGGTGCCGGCGATGAGGGCCCCGAGGTCGAGCGCGACGACATCCTTGCCTTTCAGGGTCTCCGGGACATCGCCCGAGACGATGCGCTGGGCCAGGCCTTCGACGATGGCGGTCTTGCCGGTGCCGGGTTCGCCGATCAGGGCCGGGTTGTTCTTGGTGCGGCGCGAGAGCACCTGGATGACGCGGCGGATCTCCTCGTCGCGGCCGATGACGGGGTCGAGCTTCTCGGCTTTGGCGAGGCGCGTGAGGTTGCGGGAATACTTCTCGAGCGCCTGGTAGGTGGCCTCGGGTTCCGGGGAGGTGACGCGCTGGGAGCCGCGGATGTCCATCAGGACCTTCAGCACGGCGTCGACGCTCACGCCCATCTCCGCCAACAGCGCGCCGGCCTCGTTCTTGGTGTCGAGGAGGCCGAGCAGGAGGTGCTCGGTCGAGACATATTCGTCCTTGAAGCGCTCGGCGATTTTGTGGGCCTGGCGGATGGCGAGCTCGAGGGCAGGGGAGACCTGCACATGCGCCGTGCCGCCGCCCTCCTTCTGCGCGCGGACGATGCCGGCTTCGGCGCGGCTTCGGACGGCCGAGGGGTCGACCCCGAGCTTCTTGAACACCGAAACGACCACGCCGTCCTCATGGCGGAGGAGGGTGGCGAGGAGATGCAGAGGCTCGATCGTCTGGGCGCCCGTCTCGAAGGCCAGGTTCTGGGCCTCCTGCAGGGCCTCCATGGCCTTGGTGGTGAAGCGGTTGTTTTGGGGCATGGTGCTTGTGAGGGGCAGGGCAAGCCCTGCGGCTACGCGTCCAGCGATGTGGCGGTAGGGGGCAGGGCAAGCCCTGCGACTACCACCCAAATATGTAGCGGCAAGGCTTGCCTTGCCTCGGCTGGACGCGGCGTTGGGTATTAGCACTCTCATTGTAAGAGTGCTAATTAGGACTGTCAAGCGATGCCGCTACAAGACTCACCCCAACCCTCTCTTTCAGAGAGGGGGCCGCTAGAGTCTCCCCTGAAAGGGGAGGAGCCCGCAGGGCGGAGGGGTCTTCGACGATTGACACCCCGCTCTTTTCCCTGTATCCCTGAAGCAGACGAACCTTTGAAAGGAGGCTTCCATGGTCGATTTGGATCGCCTCCTCGAGCTGCTCGACAAGGCCGACGAGGCGGCGGAGTCCGGGTGCAGCGTCACGACGCGCGCCTACCTCAAGCTCGCGCACATCGAGATCCTGGAGCGCATCGACGACGCCAAGGAGGGGTCGGAGCGCGATCGCATCCGCGCGGCCTACCTCTACGCGGAGCGCCTGGCCTCGCAGAGGAAATCGCTCGTGCAGAAGACGGCGTTCCTCGAACGCTTCTGGATCGGGTACGACGACGGTCAGCACGAGCGCACCTTGCCGAGCCGTCCGAACGCGGCCTATCGCCGCGGCTACCGCTACGGACGCGCCGGCGCATGAACCCCGCGGGGACTCCGCGGGGTTTTTCAATACGAGAACTTCTCGAAGTGGAGGCGGCGCTTCGGCACGCCGAGGGCGCGGAACATCGCCACGAGCTTGTCCATCATGACCGGAGGCCCGCAGATGTAGATGTCGCGTTCCAGGAAATCGGGGACGAGGCGCTTGACCTTCTCCTCGTCGACGAAACCGCGTTCGGCGCCCGGAGGCGCGTCCTGGGAGTACACCTCGTGGACGCGGACGCCCATGGCCCCGAGCTCGTCCTTAAAGACCATGTCCTTGGGCGAGCGGTTGGCGTAGATCAACGCGACATCGGCCTCCCGTGCGGCGAGCCGTTCCAGCATCGAACGGATCGGCGTGATGCCGATGCCGCCGGCGATGAAGAGGAACTTGTCCGTCTCGGCGGCGCGTTCCGTGAAGCGGCCGAACGGGCCTTCGAGCATGAGCTTCACGCCCGGCGCGAGGAGGGAACGGACGCGCGAGGTGAAATCGCCGCTGTTCTTGATGGAAAGGCGCAGTTCCTTGCCGTCGGGCGCCTTCGAGAGCGAGAAGGGATGCGGCTCGCGCAGGCCCTTCTTCAAGAAGCTGACATGCACATACTGCCCGGGTTCGAAGGCGAAGCGCTCCATGGCGCGGCCGCCGATGTGGACGGATGTGACATCCGCGCTCTCCGGCACGACGCGCGTCACCGCGAAGCGGTGGCGGACATAGAGGACGAACGGGCGCACGAAGCGGAAGAAGATGAGGACGCCGAAGACCGTGAAGTTCAGCGCGTACCAATACCGGTAGGCCCAGCCGGAGGAAAGATCCTCGCTGCTGAACTGGTGGCGGAAGGCCAGGCCGACGGCCAGGTAGGCGAGGAGGTGCGTGCCGTGCCAGACGCCGTACTTGAGCTTCCGGCGGATCCACGGGAGCGAGAGGATGCCGATGAGCAGGATGAGATCGAGTCCGATCACCGCCAGCCAGACATACGGCCAGGCGTCCCAGAACTCCCAGAACTGCGTCACGGCGTCGGTGCCGGCGCCCAGCGAGTAGCCCCATACCAAGAGGAGGGGATGCAGGACGATGGAGGCCAGCAGGACATAGCCGACCGTGCGGTGCGCGCGGTTCAGCTTGTCGAAGCCGAAGGGCTTCTCGATGAGCGGCAGGCGGCTGATGAGGATGAGCTGGACGAGGAGCGCGAGCTGGAGCGCGAGGCCCATCAGCCGTCCGAAGGCGATCAGGACGGATGATGCGGCGCCGTGTTCCAATAACGGCGAAGATCCTCGCCACCAGAACGCTCCGGTGACGAGGATGTTGGCGGCGAGGACGCCGAGAAGCAGCCGTTTCTTCGCGCGATCGGTCATTCGACGATCAGCTGGCCGACCATGCCCATGGCGCGGTGCGAGCCGACGGAGCAGTAGTATTCGAAGGTGCCGGCCTCGTCGGCGACGAACTCGACGGTGTTCTCGCCGCCGGCCTGCAGCTTGCCGGTGTCGACGCCGAACTCGTCGATCTTGAGGTCATGGAAGCCTTCGGCGTTGCGGAAGGTGAGGCGGACGGTGTCACCCTTCTTCACGCGCAGTTCCTTCACATCATATTTGAAGTTGTCGCCGATGACGGTGAAGGACTTCGTGCCGCCGATCATGACTTCCGCTCCGACTTCGGCGTCGAGGTTGATGTCGGCGTCCGGCGTGTCGTTGACCGCGGGCGTGCCTTCGAGCTGTGTGCCGCCGGCCGCTCCGGCGTCCACCTCGACTTCGATCCCGGGCATGCCGGGCGTGCCGGGTTCGACTTCGACTTGGACATTCGAATCGGCCGCACAGCCGGCGCCGGCGGTGATAAGGACGGCGAGCGCGAGAGAACCGAACAGGTGCGTGCGCATGAGATGATGATGAAGAATGAGTTCCGTACTTGGGCTCATTTTGCCTTGAAGCCGTCGTGAGGGCAAGTGCTTCAGCGTGCTATAGTGTGGCGGTATGCAAGGACGCCTGACCGTCGCCGGAGTCCCGGTCGACCCCGTCACGATGAAGGAAGCCGAAACCCGCGCCGCGGGCCTGCTTGAGGACGGCGGCCGGCACCTCATCGCCACCCCCAACCCGGAGATGGCCGTGCTTGCCGCCCGCGACCCGGGCTTTCGGAAGATCCTGGAAGGCGCGGATCTCGCCTTGGCGGACGGCTTCGGCCTCCGCATCGCCGCCCGCATCGAAGGGACGCGCATCCCGGCGACGATCACGGGCGCGGAATTCACCTTGCGTTTGGCGCGTCTCGCTGAACAGAAGGATTGTTCGGTCTATCTGCTCGGAGCGGGGAGGGGAGTGGCGGAGGAGGCGGCCAAGAATCTCACGCTGAACTTTCCGAAACTCCGCATCGCCGGCGCCGAACAGGGCGGGTCCATCCGCTGGATCGCCGGGGCGTGGGAAGAGGACGCGGCGCTCGTCGACCGCATCGCCGCCGCCAAGCCGGACATCCTCCTGGCGGCGCTCGGGCACGGCAAGCAGGAGCGCTGGATCCGCGACCACCTGCCGAAGCTCCCCACCGTGAAGGTCGCGATGGGGATCGGCGGCACCCTCGACTTCCTGGCCGGCCGGGTCTGGCGGGCGCCGTACCTCCTGCGCAAACTGCACCTCGAATGGCTTTGGCGCCTCATCATCGAACCCTGGCGGTTTTTCCGCATCTTCGAGGCCACCTTCGTGTTCCTTTGGATGGTCTTGAAGAATAGGCTGAAAGGAGTACGATAGGCCCATTATGAGCGTACGCGTACGATTCGCCCCCAGCCCGACCGGAAGGATGCATGTCGGCAACTTCCGTTCGGCCCTCTACAACTACCTGTTCGCCCGCAAGCATGGGGGCGTGTTTTTCGTCCGTATCGAGGACACCGATCGCGCGCGCCTCGTCGAGAACGGCGTCGAGAACATCCTCCGCACCCTCGCCGCGATGGGCATTTCGCATGAGGAAGGCCCGTTCCTGAACGAAGACGGCACGATCGTCCAGCGCGGCGGCAAGGGGCCCTACATCCAGTCGGAGCGCCTGGCCATCTACCGCCAGCAGATCGAGCAGCTGATCGAGCACGGCGATGCCTATCCGTGCTTCTGCACGCCGGAGCGGCTGGAGTCCTTGCGCGCCGAACAGGAAGCCGCCAAGAAGCCGACCGGGTACGACCGCCGCTGCCGCGCGCTCGCGCCGGAGGAGGCCAAGGCCCGCAGCAAGACCGGCGAGCGCCATGTGGTGCGCCACAAGCTCCCCGAAAGCGGCGAGACGGAGTTCCACGACGCCGTGCGCGGGCATGTGAAGTTCCGCAACGACCTGCTCGACGACTATGTCCTCCTGAAGAGCGACGGCTTCCCGACCTACCACCTCGCCAATGTCGTCGACGACCATCTGATGGAGACGACGCATGTCATCCGCGGCGAAGAGTGGCTCTCGTCCACGCCCAAGCACCTCCTGCTCTACGAGGCCTTCGGCTGGACGCCGCCGCAGTTCGCGCATATGCCGCTCCTCCTGAATCCGGATCGCTCCAAGCTCTCGAAGCGCCAGGGCGATGTGGCGGTCGAGGACTATCTCGCGAACGGCTACCTGCCGGAGGCGCTCATCAACTTCGTGGCGCTGCTCGGATGGAACCCGTCCGACGAACAGGAGATCTACGGCATCGACGAGCTCATCGCCAAGTTCGAGCTGAAGGACATCAACTCCGCCGGCGCCGTCTTCAACCGCGAGAAGCTCGATTGGCTCAACGGCAAGTACTTGCGCTCGCTCCCGCTCGACCGACTGGCCGAGCGCGCGGCGCCGTTCCTGGAAGCGGCCGGGCTCCTGGAGAAAGAATCCGACGGCTGGCGCGTCATCAGGGGAGGGGAGAAGCTCACGGCCGCGGATCTCGGCGCCGTCATCTCGCTCGAACGGGAGCGGGTGAAGACCCTCGCGGAACTTCCGGAAGCCGTGGCGTTCCTGCTCGAGGATGTCCCGGAATACCCGGGCGAACGCTTGCGCTGGAAGGGGCAGCCCGTCGGGGAAGTCCTCGCTCGTTTGGACGCGCTTCTCGAGACCGTCGGCGCGATGGATGCGGAGGAATTCACCCTGAAAGACATCGAAAGCCGCGTGAAAGGGCTCATCGCCGGAAACGGCTGGGGGAACGGCGATACCCTCTGGCCGCTGCGCGTCGCCCTCTCGGGGCGCGAGAAGTCGCCTGGCCCCTTTGAGATCATGGCCGTTTTGGGTAAAATGAAGGTGATCCGCCGCCTTGAAGCGGCGAAGAACCGCTTGAATGCCTGAACGCATCACAAGGAGGATGTTCGGACCGACGCTGGCGCTCGTGCTGGCGGCGGTTTTCGCGCTCTCATCCGCGCTTCCCGCCTTCGCGCACGAGGATCATAGCGAGGAGGAGACGGAAATCGAGCACATCCTGCTCATGCGCGGCATCGACATCCGCGAGGTCGGCGGCGAGGACCCGCTCGAGGAATCGGACGATTTGAAGAAGGTCATCGATCAGCTCAACGAGGCCATCAGCAAGAAGAAGACGGAGATCTCGCAGATCAAGTCCCAGATGGAGGCGTACCAGCGCGCCATCGAGACGAAGCGGCGCGAGGCCGTCAGCGTGCAGAACGAGCTTGCCATCGTCGAGAACCGCATCGCCAAGACGGAGCTCGACATCGCCGCCAACGAGCTCGAGGCGGAATCGACGGAGCTGGAGCTCAAGGAGATCCGTTCGCAGGTCGAGGAGAAGTCGCTCAAGATGATGCGCCAGCGCGAGATGCTCGGCGACTTCATCCGCGCGCTCCACAAGACCGACCAGCGCACGGCCGTCGACCTCTTCCTGACGCAGAAGACGCTGGCGGATTTCTTCAACGATGTGCAGTTCCTCGAGGATTCCCAGCGCCAGCTGAAAGGCGCGCTCGACGCCGTGGCGGCGCTCAAGGCCGACCTCGAGCGCCGGGAAGGGGAGGAGACGCTGAAGAAGGCGCACCTGGAGGAGATCCGCAAGCAGCTCGAGACGGCCAAGGCCGAACTCGGCGAGCAGAAGACGGCGCAGGTCGTCCTCTCCGACCAGATCCGCCTGTCCGAAAGCCGCTACCGCTACGAGCTCGCCCAGCTCCAGAAGGAGGTCCAGAACATCAACGCCGACATCGCGGCGACGGAGCGCCGCCTCCGCCAGACGGTCGACGAGGAGCGCCTGCGCAGGATCTCCGGCGGCAGCGGCGGCTGGGGCTGGCCGGTCGATCCGTCGCGCGGCATCACGGCTTTCTTCCACGACCCCGACTACCCGTTCCGCCATGTCTTCGAGCACCCCGCCATCGATGTCCGCGCGGCGCAGGGGACGCCCATCCGCGCGCCGAAGGGCGGCTATGTCGCGCGCGCCAAGGACGCCGGCAAGGGCTACAGCTACATCATGCTGATCCACGACGGCGACATCTCGACGGTCTACGGGCATGTCTCGCGGATCGTCGTGAAGGAGGACACCTATGTCGAGAAGGGCGAGATCATCGGGTACTCCGGCGGCGCGCCGGGCACCAACGGCGCCGGCAACATGACGACCGGCCCGCACCTGCACCTGGAATTCCGCCTGGGAGGCATCCCGGTCAACCCGCTCAACTACCTGTCGCTCTGACCCGCAGCCTTGCCAAGGGCGCGGGTTTTTGCGATAGTCGCCGCGGAGGTTCCGATGCGGCAAGAGGAGAAGCCCAAGGATCTTTGGACCGACGAGGAATTCGTCCGCGCGTACGGCGAAGCCGCCAAGCGCCGCCGCTGGCCCGTCCGGGCCGGGCGTATCCGCCGCGCCGGCTGGAGCGCCCCGATGGACATCTATGTCATCTGGTGCGAAGCCTGCGCCAGGCGCCCGGGACAGTCGGGATTCACCGTGACCTACGGCGCCGGCCACGATCGCCGTCTCGCCTGCGACGGCTGCAAGGAGCGGTTCGAGCATCGCCTGCCGTCGCGCGTCCTCAAGGACGCCCTGCTCAACCCGCACCGGCACCCGCGCTTCCTGGCGTTCCTGTTCCTCATCGTCATCCTCGCCGCGCTCTCCCGTTGAGGCCGCCATCGGCCTCTTTTTTCATATGAAAAGATCCCCGCGAGGAGGGGATCAGCATGGACGAGGACCGAGGCACCGCGCGATGTCCGAGGCGTCGTAGGAGAGCTTGCCGGAGGCGCAGCCTTCCGTCAGGAGCTTCCGGAGCCTTGCGTGGCCGTCGGCATGCCGGCGGATGCGCCGGAAGGCGGTCTCGTAGGCATGGTCCAGGAAGCCGCGCAGTTCGATGAAGACGCCGCTCGGCAGGGCGAGGACGAACGGCGTCCGCGGAGCCCGTCGGCGAGGAGCGCCCGTCATGGAGCGATAGCGGCCGGCGGCTTGGAGCGCCAGCGAGAGATCGGTGCCGCCCGGAGCGGAGAAGTCTCCGAGCGCGACGGCTTCGCCCGCCAGGCCGCCCAGGAAGAACGCGGCGAGGTCGAGGCAGTCGGCGGCGCTCGAGGGCGCCTTCCATGGGTCGATCCCGCAGGAGGGGCCGCCCAGCGCGGCATCGAAGGTGATGAGGCAGGGCGCAGGGCATCGTGGAGACGCCCAGGCGGCCACCGCGTGGCCGGCCTC